>NZ_JAHHPP010000292.1 GCF_024606265.1 Endozoicomonas sp. SESOKO1 | reverse complement strand
CTTTGGTGGCTGCTTAGTATTGGAAGCTCGCTCCCTTTAGGGGCGAGTAGTTCACAAAAATCTGTCTGCAGGGTTGTAATCGTAATAAACGAACATATATTACCGTTGACAGTGGCTCAAGGCAGCACTGTTAACCACGGCTTGTTCATAACGAAAAGCCAACTTGATCAACATATTGCTCTATTGAGGATATGACTATGCGTACTTTTGATTTTGATTTCACGCCCTTGTACCGTTCCGCGATCGGCTTTGACCGGATGGCTCACCTGCTGGAGTCCATGAATGCCGGGCACTCCCAGGCACCTAAGAACAATGGCTACCCTCCATACAATATCGAACTGCTGGATGAGAATGAATACCGTATTACCATGGCGGTTGCCGGCTTTGCCGAAGATGAGCTGGAAATAGAAAGCCGCGAGGGGGTACTGATTGTCCAGGGCAAGAAAAAGCCAGACAATACAGAACGCAAATACCTGTACCAGGGCATTGCCGAGCGTAACTTTGAACGCCGCTTCCAGCTGGCCGACTACGTGCGTGTAACCGGTGCGACCATGGATAATGGTCTTCTGCATATTGATCTGGAGCGTGAAATTCCAGAGGCGATGAAGCCAAGAAAAATCAACATCGGCCAGAACAAGCTACTGGAAGCCGGTGAAGGTGCCTGACCGTCATATCCTGAATAGTGTACGACAGTTATGAGAGGTGGCTTCTGCCACCTCCCTGAAGGAGATTCCTCTCAGCCTGGCCAGGCACTCAGCAACCAGTTTCACTCTTCCCGGCTCATTCCTCTGTCCCTGATAGCCATTCAATGGCATATCCGGAGCATCTGTCTCAAGCACAATGCTGTTGATGGGTAGCATAGATGCCAAGTGTCGTGTTTTACTGGCCCTCGGGTAGGTGATACCGCCGCCAAACCCAAGTTTGAAGCCCAACTTCAGATATTCCCCGGCCTGTTGTTCACTACCGGAAAACGCGTGAATAATCCCGGCCCGCTTCGGTTTGCATCGTCGCAGTACTTTCAGAATATCATCATGGCTTTTCCGTCCATGAATAATCAGTGGCATCTGGTGCAGGCAGGCCAGTTCAACCTGACCAGTAAACAGAGCGAGTTGTTTGACCTTTGCATGGGAAGTCATGTTTCGGTCAAAAAAATCCAGTCCGGTTTCCCCTATGGCAACGACCCTGGCTGGACGCTGTTGCAATAGCCGGTCCAATACCTTCAGATGCTCAAGGTTATGCTCAGCAATAAACCAGGGGTGAAGACCAAGGGCCGTTACGATGTTCACAGGCCCCACTTTCGAAAGCAGTTCTGACTCATTGATCAGAGAAGGCCATTCCGCGTGTTTAGTGGCGGGAATACAGATGTGACTGACTTCTGCTTTTTTTGCCTGATTCAATACCGGTATACGGTCATTATCAAAATCTGAAAAATTAAGATGGCAATGACTGTCGAACAGAGACAGCTGATCGTTCCCTTGTGCCACGGCTGATGCTTCCTCTAAACATTGGTTTCAGGGAGACGTTCTCCTTTTATCTGTAAGTAAAAGTCTTGTAATGCCTGCCTGCAAGTAAATTTTGATCTGAATAAAGATGAAAAAACTGTCATGGTATTTGTCGGGCGTGATATGCCCATGGGGTTGATGCCATTTAATTTACCAAAACAATCTGGACACGCTTCGGACACTGACCTGTATACTGGTACCGGCAGAATCACTTTTTGAACTGGACCATTAAAGAAGCAAACTCATAGTAGATTGCTATTCTCCCACAATACTTCTAACGACCAGTGGAGTTAAGTAATGGAAGGTGGAACTATTTTGTATACCAGGGCAGCCAGTACCAGGCGGACATTCGTCAATAGTGTGATGGCCCTGATGGTGCTATTGACTGCGCACACTGCAATGGCTGCACAGAGTGGGCACAGTCACTCCCATGGGCACTCAAAAGGGCACGCTAAACCAGAGTTGCAGTTAATGAATGCCAGTGCCCGTGCTACCAGGCCAGGTATGTCCTCATCAGCGGCTTATATGACCATCTTCAACGGTACTCATGAAGCCGTTCAGATTGGCTCATTGAGCAGCCCTGTGGCCAGGAAAACAGAGCTCCATACCACAGAAATGGACAATGGCATGATGAAAATGCGCCGTGTGGACAACATTACCATCAAGCCGGGCGATAAGCTGGAGCTAAAGCCGGGTGGCTATCATGTTATGCTGATGGGGCTTAAAAAACCTATAGCCAATAACAGTGAAGTGCCGGTGACTATTATTTTCAGTAATGGCGATACGAAGACAGTGGTCGCTCATGCAAAGGATGAGATCAAAGGCCAGCATATGGCACATTGAGTAGTAAACGGAGATTGTCTGGTTACCTGCAGCAGTGGCACAGATAAAAGGGCTTTACCCTCAGTGTCTCTGCGCCTCTGTGGTTAAAAGAGGGTAACGTCCTATCCCTGCTCCAACTCGCCAATAATGGCTTCCTGCAATTCAGCAGGTGTCACAACCAGCCCTTCTTCTTCATTAACCGGGAATACAGCCAGTAGCGTGTTATCCCGCTCCAGGCCGGGAGTCCAGCGATCCAGCCAGACTTCCAGGTTGATGGCTTTTGGCTGGCAGTCTGACCAGTCATCCACGGCCCAGGCTTTGGCAAAATCAGGGTGGGGCCAGATGGGCAGACACTCTTCCCCGTCACTGGATGATAGCTCTACCCAACCCTCCGGGCTGTGCAGGCTCCAGATCTCTTCCCAGTCCGCCACTTTTTTCAGGAAGTAATCATAACGCTCATGGTCAGCCAGTTTCTGAATCGATTCGAACTGTTTGTCGTTGAGTTTGTAAGTCATCAGTCATCAACGCTAGTGCAGTAAATAGTGGGGGGAGTGTATTACCTGCGCAGGATTGAAAGCAAATGGTGCGGTAAAATGGCGTTCAAAATTCCGGTTAAAAGTAAGACAGGAAAAAAAAGGGAAAGGCCTTGCACTGAAAATTTATCCACCATTAGTTTTACTGTTTGGTAAAAGGTTTCTCATTTACCGCCAACATATTTGTCCAGTTGTCAATCATGGCATTCAGGCTGTTATGGACAGCAATTTTTTCTTCGTCCTCTCCCGGTCCATTATCCATAAGGTCTGTCAGCTTTTTGGTAAAGATCTCTCGCTCATGAGCTGCCACGGCTTTCGACACTCCCAGGCCTATTCCCAGGACACCGGCAGCTACACCGAGCATGGGCAGGAAGAAGATACCACTGAATGCTCCGATCAGTGATAGTTTGAGGGTGCCGGACCGTCCTTCCGCAAATGTGTCGTTATGGGCAAAGTCCCCGACCCGCTTGATGGCGTACTGTTTCAGTAGTGCTTTTAGCGCCTCGGGATCTTTTCGAATCTCTGCAAAGTTTTGCTTGTTTTTTTGTTTATTGGCGAATGTCGTGAGGTCTTTCAACCATTCTTTTATCGCAAAGGCACGTAAATAGTATTCCAGTTTTTTTTCATTGCCCGGCAGTGAAAATGCAAATGAAATCTCTTTGTTTTTACAATCCGGCTTCAGGCCAAGGTCCTGGATCACTTCTGCCCGGTTCTTTTTCAGGAATCGCTGAAAAGCAGTATCACCAAACAAACCCAGTTTTCTTTTCTGTTTTCTGCCATAGTCCGGGCGCAGGACTTCTGATGTCGTCTGGGAAAGGTTCTGCAATTTGCTGTGCCGATCCCGAAAGTTCATGGCGGCAGACAGGGCGACAAGCACCCCGGTCAGGGTGGCTCCAACCCCCATTGCTGCCGTGCCCAGGGCAGGCATACCGTACTTGCTCATGCCACTGGCCCTGGCCACAAGGCTGGTGCTGAGCATTACGGTGCTGGCCTTCAGCAGCCGTTCACCTTTCTCACGGTCAGAAACCATACTGGACAATAGTTCATCGACATCGCCACCGCTTTTGGCGCATTGCTCAATTTCAAGGTTCATGGCATCGACTCGCTCTTGCAGCGCCTTAAGAACTCCGGGGTTCTCAAAGGCTTCATCAATAGCCTTGCCCAATCGTTTGCGGTTACCAGCGGTCGCCAGTATTGTCGCCACCGTGCCGGTAGCCGCTACACCGGCAGATACTCCACCAAATGCAGGCATCAATGGTGGGAAAAGCATTCCCAGTGCCAGTGCCGACCCGGTCAGGCTGACGGTAGAACCGGCTCCGGCCATGAGGGTGTCTTTGGTCATGGTCTTCAGCTGATTTTGCTTATAGAGGTTTTTCACTTCTTCCAGGGTTACCTTTTCCCCTAACGGTTTACCCGCTTGCTTCTTGCTGTTTTTCCGCTTTTGCAGGACTGCTGTCAGCTCCATGGCCTTGAGGTGGCCAGGCAACAGCTTATCCTGATTGCGGATCTTCTTTTCATTCAAAAATCCCCGATAAGCACCGCCTGCAAGAGCAAGGGCAGCGGTTGCCGATGCGGTGGCCGTGCCAAACCCCAGCAGGGCGGATTGAAAAGCCTTATCGCTCTCATAAAAGAGGCCCATTACTTTCAGATCCGGATTCAATGCCAGGTTATCCCGGTCTTCCGGCTTGAAAAAACGAGGGTCGTCAGGCGATACCTGATCCAGAGAAATCCATTTTCCGCCCGGAGTGTTCATGATTTCATCAATCTGGTCAGTGGTAATATGAGGTGCGATTTCACTGGTTTTTAAATCACCCACCTGAGCGTCCACACTACTAAACTGCTCCATTAGTGTGCGGTCTTCCGAGATAGCCTCAAGGGGTGAATCACGAAACCCGATTTTGCCGGTGCCAGCTCCGAGATAATGGTTATGGTTATAAACAACAACTTTGTATCCTCTGTCACGAATCTCTTCAATCGTTGGCGCACGCCCCAAATTGTTGCTCATAGCCCTGTATTCATGAGCGGAGAAAATGCGACCGGGGCTAAAGGCTTTTTCCAGCGAATCCCAGGTCGCCCAGGGTGAGGCCTTCATTTCAAAATTCAGGAACAGCACTTCATCATGGTTAGCTGGATCGTCCAGCCAATCACTCATGGTTTCCAGTACGTTATCCAGTTTAGGAATATCGTCATCGCTCACCGTAGCATCGAAGTAACCACCATGGTTGAGAACGATTTCACCATTATGTTCATGCACATCAAGGTCAAATCCCCGAATTGGGGTTTTGTCCAGTATATCCTCCAGACCCATATTTTGATTGGTGGCCAGCAATGGCAGCGACCCTTTGCCGGAAATGGCTTCGGTATTGTGTGCAGCAAATATTTTTATTTCATCGATCGGTACATCTTTAGGTGAAATGTGATCAAACATGCTGGGGTCATGGGGTGGTTGCTGTGCGCTGGCAGCAGCAACACCTGCTCCTGAGGCCACGGCACCTGCTACTGCGCCAGCCAGTAATCCTTTTTCGAGTTTCTGGTTGCCTGCTGGTTCTTTAAATGCTTTGGCTGCGCTGGTGCTCTGCAGGTTTTTACTGAGTTTTTCCAGTTTTTTTTCAAGGGTCTCTTTCCGGATCGGACGAACTGTCGTTTGCCTGTCTATCATGGCATCAGGCTTGTATTGCCGGTCAAATTCCAGATAATCATGCAGCGAGACACTGGTTTTTCCCTGGTCAAGACAATATTGGAAAAACTTTTTTTCTTTACTCTGAGAAAACAGGATGCGTTTGGGTAAGGTTAATTTTTCCTGTTGTAAGGGCTTTGGATCAAAACAATGGTCAGAGATTTCAACCAGTCGGTCTTTAATATCTTCTGGGTGATATATGGGCAGCTCCAGCAGAGCTGTTTGAGAAAATAATTTTTCAACACACCTTTCATTACTCTCATGACTTCCTTGTTCCAGAGAACGGTTTTTTGCCTGATTTAATGGATAGTAATCTTCCAGCGTTACAGGCCTGCCTTCCCTTATGGCAATTGCTTTCAGCTCCTGAACCATGGAATCTGTCCAGAAGAGTGGCTTATTTACAGGACTTTTCTCATCAAAAAATGATTCATTGATGAAGTTTTCTGCGTTCTTGCAGTAATTGTGGACATAAACCGCTTCTAAAGATGCAGCATTATCAACAGGGCTTTTTGATATCATCTCTGATGTGATAGAAGTTGTGTCAGAGAACTCATTATCAGGTGATATTGAGCTTGTGTCCGTTTCGTAGCCTTCATCACTCAATAAGGAAATACTCGATTCCGAGAGTTTTCTACCTGAGGATGGACCCGCAGCGTTTGCTCTCTGGTAAGGTTCATCAACCTTATGTGGTGCCAGTTTTTTCCCGTTTTTATAGACCGCCAGGTCTGTTTTTTCCGGGTTAGCATCTGCAGGCAGATGTTGGATTCCTTTTCCTGGCTCAATTTTCACGGTAAACCTTCCCTGGTTTTGATCAACCTATATTTCGACTGTCATTAAGGGGTATTTATATCCAGCAACGTTACATTTTTGCCGTGACCTCAGGTCAACAGAACCTGACTGGCCTTGCCACAGTATTCGCGGTTATAGTTTATCCTTCTGATTTATAAGCCTGTTTTGTGATCTATGAAGTTATATGGTGCTCCGCTAATGGCGCTCCTGTTGGTGGGGTTGGTTCTTGCAGCCAGAGACTTTTGCCCATTTTGGCCGACCATGGCCTTGATAGAAGAAATTCTGTTTTTTCTTGCCGGTCTGATTGCCGGCATTCGATTACCGGACCTGGATTTAACAATTCCGGGGTTGTCCCACCGTTCAGCAATCACACACTCCTGTATTCCTGCGCTGGTGGTTTGGGCTGTCGGTTTCTCACCCATTGCCGCAGGTCTGGCCCTGGGTTTTGCTATTTTGCTGGTTCATGCGGTACGGGGAGGAACGTTATCGGTAAAGCTGGTTTGGCAATATTTTGCTTAGGGCCTTGCCGTTTCGTTCCAGGTTCAGCGGATTCCGCAGAACCTGGAGTCTTATTTCAATAGACCCTCGGAAACCTGTCAGTCATGAACGAACTGATTATTGACCGGTTGGTAATGAAAACGGATTTTATGAAGCTGGCTTTCGATCTCCAGTTTGCTCATGTCCATCTCATCGGCCAGTTGATCCAGCGAGTTGCAGGTAAGCCTCAGCTTTTCGTTGACGATACCCAGAAGAATAAAAGGGTTGAGATGCTCGGGGTTTTCAAGTTCCATGGTGACTCTCCGTTCAAGTCAGCTGCTGATAAAAAATACCACCGCCTTGATGACCAGCACAGGGTGATACTTTCAGCTCATGGCTGTACTTATAACATAGCTCAGCTATTTAACTTTGCCTGCGGAGTCGACTTTGCCTGCCCGGGTTCTCAATTGCTGTTGTCTGCGTTGGTCTTCCTTGACTTGTCGACGGTGAGCAACGGTTCCGGCCACTTCTGCACCCAAATGGGCTTCACCCCGTGACTTGGCCAGCTGCATCTGTTTTTCACGCTCCGTAAACCGCGCTTTCTGCTTTTCAGTCAGCTGGTCAAAACAGTGAGGGCAGCTGACCCCCTGCTGGTACTTTTCACTTTGCTTGTCGGTTTGTGTAATAGGTAAACGACAGGCGTTGCACTGATCATAGGAGCCAGGTTCAAGCTCATGGTTAACCGTCACCCGATCATCAAAGACAAAGCATTCACCTTGCCAGAGTGACTCCGCCCGGGGTACTTCTTCAAGGTATTTCAGAATGCCGCCTTTCAGGTGGTAAACCTCGTCAAAGCCTTTTTCCTTGAGCAGGGCAGTGGACTTCTCGCAGCGTATGCCGCCAGTGCAGAACATGGCCACTTTTTTATGAGTTCCAGGATTCAGGTTGGCATCGACGTATTGCGGGAACTGTCGGAAGGAATCTGTTTTTGGATTGATGGCGTGCCTGAAGGTGCCCACCTGAATTTCATAATCGTTACGGGTATCCACCACAAGGACTTGTGGATCACTGATCAGGGTATTCCAGTCTGCTGGCTCTACATAGGTTCCGACGACTTTTTTTGGATCAATGCCTGCCACGCCCATGGTGACAATCTCTTGCTTGAGTTTGACCCTGGTTCTTTTGAAAGGCATGGATTCACTCAGGGATTCTTTGCACTCAATAGGGTTCAGGCGGGTATCCCGGTTAAGCCAGGCCAGCAGGGCATCAATGCCTTCCCGGGTGCTGGCCACGGTGCCATTAATACCTTCCCCGGCAAGCAGCAGCGTTCCTCTGATATGGTTTGCTTCCATGGTTCTGAGCAGGGGTTCCCGCAGACTGGTGAAGTTTTTCAGGGTTACGAATTTATAGAGGGCACAGACCACAACAGGCGCGTCTGTTTGAGCGCTGTGTGGAGCGTCTTTTGCAGGAGCGTCTTTTTCAGAAAAGAGTGTCATTGTCGTTATTGTCCTTTGTCAGCGGTCCGGAGCGTAAGTCCGGTGCCAGATTCGGGTGGGGAAGTCTAGCAGAGACGGTAAGCCTTGAAAAATCCAGCCACTGCTAGGATAGTGCAGAGTAATAATGATCGGATGAAGAATAACACCATGACCCAACCTGTAATTGAACTGCTGCAATCACACCGCTCCATTCGCAAATTCACGGAACAGCCGATCGAAGAGCTCCTGTTGAGAGACTTGATCAGCGCAGGCCAAAGTGCCGCCACCTCCAGTAATCTGCAGGGTGTCAGTGTTATTCGGGTAAGAAACCCTGAAACCCGCAAAGCCATGGCAGAACTGGCGGGTGGGCAGACCTATGTGGAGGAAGCGGCTGAGTTTCTGGTGTTCTGTGCCGACCTGAACCGGTCTGGCTGGTGCTGTGAACAGTCGGGCAACACCATGGCGGACGGGATGACCGAGCATTTCATTATTGCCACGGTTGATGTAGCGCTATTTGCCCAGAATGTGGTGGTTGCTGCTGAGTCAGAAGGGCTGGGTATCTGTTACATCGGAGGCCTGCGCAATGACCCGCAACAGGTCAGTGATTTGCTGGCGTTGCCGGAACATGTCTACCCTGTTTTTGGCCTCTGCCTTGGCTACCCGGATCAGGACCCGGAGTGTAAACCCAGACTGCCGCTGGAAGCTGTGCTGATGGAAGAACATTACCAGCCTGTGAATAAGGCGCTGCTGGCCCAATACGACGATACCATGAGAGCCTATTACCAGCGGCGAACCGGAGGTAAACTGGACCGGACCTGGTCCCGGGAGATGTCAGCCTTGCTGGGTAAAGAGTCCAGACCTCATATGAAAGCGTTTCTGGAGAAAAAAGGGTTCAGGATGCGCTGATTCAAATAAGATAAGCGCTGTTACTGATGCAGGAAAAAAATGAGGCAAACTGATGAACCCATTTCTCTTCGAGAGTAACGAGGCATTGATTAACGGTCAGTGGGTTGGTGCACAAAGTGGCCGCACCTATTGGGTAACCAATCCCGCTACCGGACAACCGATTGCAGAAGTACCGGATATGGGGGCAGCAGATGCTGAACAGGCTGTTGCAGCGGCCAGTGAGGCCTTTAATTCATGGAAAAGAACCACAGCCAAAGAGCGGGCAGGGCTTTTGAATAAATGGTTCCAGCTCATGACTTCGTATGCGGAGGATCTTGCTCAACTGTTAACCCTTGAGCAGGGGAAACCCTGTAAGGAGGCATACGGCGAAGTGTTGTATGGCGCATCCTTTATCGAATGGTTCGCCGAGGAAGGCAAGAGAACCTATGGTGATATCATTCCCTCTACGATGGCAACTGCCCGCTATTTAACGATGAAGCAACCGGTGGGGGTGGTCAGTGCCATAACACCATGGAATTTTCCCGTTGCCATGATTGCCCGAAAAGCAGCACCGGCACTGGCAGCTGGCTGTACTATTGTTATCAAGCCGGCTGAAGACACCCCATTATGTGCGTTTGCGATGGCCAGGCTTGCGCAGCAGGCCGGGATTCCTGCGGGTGTGATTAATGTCATTACGTCGTCGTCTGCTGCAGAGACTGGTCATGTGCTAACCACGCACCCTTTGGTTCGAAAGGTTTCCTTTACGGGGTCAACGCCGGTTGGTAAGCATCTTATACGTCAGAGTGCCGATACGGTAAAAAAAGTTTCCATGGAGTTGGGTGGCAATGCACCATTTATCGTCTTTGAAGACGCAGACATCGACAAGGCAGTGCAAGGGGCGTTGATCTCAAAATACAGGAATGCTGGCCAGACCTGTGTATGCACAAACCGCCTTTACGTACAGGATGGGGTCTACGATGAGTTTCTGGAGAAGTACACCACAGCGGTTGCGGCACTAAAGGTGGGTAATGGCCTTGATAAAGAGACAGACATAGGCCCTATGATTAATAGCCGCGCCATAGAAAAAATTGCGTACCTCGTCAGCCAGGCAAAAGAACAGGGGGCTACCGTGCATATGGGTGGGGCCCGATCCGATGCCGGAGACCTCTATTTTGAACCCACCATTTTGACCAATGTTGATGAAAGCATGGAGGTGGCTCACCAGGAACTGTTCGGACCGGTCACTACGGTGTTCCGGTTCAAGTCAGAAGCTGACGTCATCCATCGGGCAAATAATACACCGTTTGGGCTGGCTGCCTATTTTTATTCCCGTGATCTGTCACGAGTCTGGCGGGTCAGCGAAGCATTGGAGTATGGCATGGTCGCTGTTAATGAAGGCATCCTTTCCACCGAGGTCGCACCATTTGGCGGCATCAAAGAGTCCGGCATCGGGCGGGAAGGCTCAAAATATGGCATCGAAGACTATCTTGAAATCAAATATGTTTGCCTTGGTGTAGGAGAATAATCCGGTGTCAGTTGATATTGGTTAATACCCTGATCAAGGTTTCACTCAGCTTTTGGCTGGCCTTGCTCAGGTTGTTCAGGAACTGTTCAACATTATCCAGTTCGATATCGATATGATCGGTCACGGATTTGATCGGCAGGAAGTCGATACCGTAAAGATGAGCGGTGGCAGCAACGGCGGCACACTCCATCTCTTTGGCCATTCCCTGGTTTTGCCTGATCCACTGCCTGTCGATATCCGGCATATCAAGCGAGTTGCCTGTGGTGACCACCCCAAGCTTATGCTCAATACCCTGAAAGTATTCGGGGCAATAGGCGGTTGGATAAGCACCCATGGCAAAACGGTCAAAGCCCTCCAGGGGCACCCGGTGGTCATGGTAAACCACTGGCTGGTCGGACGTGATGATATCAGCAATGTCCGCATCGGCTGAAAAAGCACCACAGGTGCCCGCGTTAATGATCAGTTCCGGAGCAAGCTCAACAATGGCAGACTGGGTATTCAGCGCGGCAAACTCGGTGCCTATCCTGTCGACACCGTACTCAGTGGATTTGCCATTCAGGGAGATAACGATCTCCTTGCCGGCAAACTCACCCTGAAAGCGGGGGAAGTGACTTGTCAACTGTGGATTGGCGGGCAGTTCCCGCAGTCCGAGTTGGTCAATGACTGGCCGGGCTTCCGCTGCCATGGCCATAATGATCAGAATTCGTTTAGACATTAGCTCTCCAGCCAGATATCCCGGGCCCATAACCAGATGGATGGCCAGCTGTCATCAGTTACTTCACCATCAGCCCAGCGAACCACTTCCCCTTCTTCGGAAATGCCATAATATTCACCATTGCATTCACAGATGGGGATCAGCTCTCTCGGCAGACCTTCAGCCCAGGCATTGGCCGCAACTTCCGGCAGATAGGTATGGGATTGGGGATCAGTGACCGTCACCGGTTCAATGGAACCGTAAATAACATCACTGACGTGCAGCAGAAACTCCCGAAGTTCGTAGGGGAGGGGGATCAGAATCTGTTCTTCCACTTCCACCAGCTGGTCTTCATCCGGCAGTTCCAGTGGGACTGACACATCCAGAGCGCGTTCCCGCAGTTCTTCAATAATATCTTCCATTGTATGCGACCTTTTTCACCCGCTTTCTACGGTGGGAATACCCGGCAGAGGCAGGATATTCCCGATTTATTGCTTTTCATCCGGCTGAAATGAATCAGCCAGATCAGGACTTCCGTTTTTTTCCGGAGAAAACAGCAGGCCTTTTCTTTGGCGCAGTACCTGAAGGTTTTCTGGTGCTGCCATTGCGTGATTGATTACCCGAACGCTGCTTTATTGCGGGCTTTCGGGCGTCAGGTTTGCTGCGCTTGTTGCGGGTTTTACTGGTGGGCTCATTAATCTCAGCGGGACGAACCTCTCCATCTTCAAAGTAGGGAAGAGGTTCTATTTCCAGTGGTTTTTTGATCAGCTGCTGGATACCGGCCAATAACTTTTTCTCTTCCGGGTTAACCAGGGAGATCGCCCTGCCTTTTTGTCCGGCGCGGCCGGTGCGGCCAATGCGGTGCACGTAGTCCTGGGGAACTTTGGGCAGGTCATAATTGATGACCAGCGGCAGCTGTTCGATATCCAGGCCTCTGGCTGCCACATCCGTCGCTACCAGGACATCAAAATAGTTATCTTTAAAATCTTCCAGTGTGCGAATACGCAGGTACTGACTTTTATCGCTGTGAATGGCCTGGGCATTGATGCCGTCTTCTGCCAGCAGCTCGGCAACCTTGTTGGCGGCTTTTTTGGTGCGGACAAACACCAGCACTTTCTGCCAGCGCCCACCGTGGATGAGATAGCTGAGAATCTCCGGTTTGTCCTGCTGGTCTACCGGGTAGAAAGACTGGGACACGGTGTTAGCGGCAGAGTTGGGGTTTTCCAGTTCAATCTTGACCGGATGGCGCATGAATTCATGGGCCAGCTGTTTGATGTCTTTGGAAAAGGTGGCGGAGAACAGCAGGTTCTGACGTTTTGTCGGCGCGTTTTGTACAATGCGCTGAATATCGTCACGGAAGCCCAGGTCCAGCATCCGGTCGGCTTCATCCAGCACCAGTATTCTCAAACTGTCCAGCTGGATATGCTTACGGTTGATCATATCCACCAGGCGACCCGGCGTCGCCACCAGGACATCAACGCCTTCTTTCAGAACCTGCAACTGATCGTCAATATCTACGCCACCATAAACGGCAGCTGTCTTGATAGCTGTGTGCTTGCCATAGGTCTGGAAACTATTATCAACCTGAATGGCCAGCTCCCGGGTAGGGACCAGCACCAGGGCGCGGATCGCTTTACTGGCTCTCATCTGCGCCAGTCGGTGCAGGATTGGCAAGGTAAAACCGGCGGTTTTACCGGTACCGGTCTGGGCTGATGCCATCAGGTCACGACCAGTGAGGGCCATGGGAATCGCTTTGGCCTGAATCGGGGTAGGATTCTGGTAGCCCGCTTCGTTGACTGCCTGAATCAGCAGCTCATCCAGCCCAAGAGCGGAAAATGGTGGGTTATTGCTCATGTGTTGTATTACTTCCTGCGCCTGGGTGGTTCAAAACCGGCGTCGGTTGAGGTGGTTGCAGCGGCGGGTTTGACGTCGGCCGCCGGTGTACGACGTTTGCCCACGTTCTTCTTCTCCCGGTGACGTTGTTTATCCGCCGACTGTTTTTTACCAGCACCTTTTTTACCGGCCGGTTTTTTCTTGCCGGCGGCTTTGCCGGAGCTTTTCAGCTTTTTGGGGCCTTTATAGCTGCCCGGCAGTTCTTTGATGGTACGCTTGTCAAAACGCAGCCGGAGGTAGCGTTCAATACTCGACATCCGGTTCCATTCGTCCGGCCCAATCAGGGAGATGGCCAGCCCCTGTTCTCCGGCACGTCCGGTACGGCCAATGCGGTGGACATAGTCATCACCATTGCGGGCCATTTCCAGGTTGATAACCAGGTCTACGCCTTTGATATCCAGGCCACGGGCCGCGACATCGGTAGCAATCAGAATGTTGATCTTGCCATCCAGCAGCAGGCGCATAACGTGCTTGCGCTCCCGCTGGTCCATATCCCCGTGGAGTATGCCGACCTTCAGGCCTTTAACCCGGATTTTGCCAACAAACTCCTCAGCCCGGGCTTTGGTATTGGTGAACACCAGGGCTTTGTCATAGGTTTCATTGCCGAGCAGCCAGATCAGCTGTTTCTCTTTATGGGCGGTATCGTCCGAAAGAATAATCTGCTGGTGGATATTGGCGTGCTTTTCCCGGACAGAATTCAGCCTCAGACGGGTTGGATCGTTCAATACCTGAGAGGCCATTTCACCCAGGCCACGGGCCTCCAGGGTTGCTGAGAACAGGAACGTCTGGCGTTCGCCGTGGCACTCTTCAACAATGCTCAATACATCAGGACCAAAGCCCATATCCAGCATGCGGTCCGCTTCATCCAGTACCAGGTATTCCAGGTCGCTGAAATCGTGGTTGCCATTTTTAATATGCTCAATCAGGCGGCCGGGGGTGGCAATAATGATCTCCGGGTTTTTCCGCAGTGTGTTCACCTGGTGGCGGTAGTCCTCACCACCAACGATCAGTCCTGCCTTGACGTAGGTATAGCGGGCCAGTGCTTCGCACTCTTTTAACACCTGCAGGCCCAGCTCCCGGGTAGGGACGAGCACCAGTGCCCGGGTGCTGGTTTTGGGGGACGCAGTGGTGTGCATATGGTTGAGCATGGGCAGCAGAAACGCTGCGGTTTTACCACTGCCGGTTTCTGCGCTGACCATCAGGTCCTTGCTGGTCATGGCCAGGGGCAGGGTGCGTTCCTGGACCGGGGTCGCCTGTTCAAACCCGAGTTCAGCGAGTGCCCTTTGCACCCGTTCATGGAGAGCCAGCTCAGAAAAAAGCAATGGGGAGTTCCTCGGCCATAGGGGAGAATACGGTTATCTGGAAGGGAGATAAATAGTGGTGCATTCTATGACTGATGGCGTGAAAAGCCAATATGTGAAAATCCATAAAGTTGGTGACCGAACCGATCTTAGTTGGTCACTGTTACTGGCCATAACCTGTTTTTGATATTACCATCCCGCTTTTCCGGCTTAGTCTTCCCCGAATGCGTTTAGATAAATACCTCTGCGAAAGTACCGAACTCTCCCGTGCCAACGCCAAAAAATGCTTGCACCGGGGGGAAGTGACCTGTGATGGCATTGTGGTGAAAAACAGTGCCTTCAAGGTACCGGATAACTGTGAAGTCCGTCTTCTGGGTGAGCTGGTTAAAGCTCGTGGGCTTCGCTATATCATGCTCAATAAACCCGAAGATACGCTCTGCTCCAATGTGGATGAGGCCTATCCATCGGTGCTCTCTTTGCTGGATATTCCCAAGGCTTACTCACTTCATATTGCTGGTCGCCTGGATGCAGACACCACGGGGCTGGTACTGATTACTGATGATGGGCAGTGGTCTCATCGATTGACCTCACCTGTGAAAGTGTGTGGCAAGCGCTATCGTGTTCAATTAGCCGACCCTCTGCCAGAAGATAAGACTGCAGAACTGGTTGAGCGGTTTGCCTGTGGAATTGAACTGAAAGGTGAGAAGGCACTGACCAGGCCTGCTTTACTGGAAGTCCTTGCCCCCTCAGAGGTACTGTTAACCATAATTGAGGGCAAATATCATCAGGTTAAGCGCATGTTTGCGGCCGTTGGCAACAAGGTGGTGAGCCTGCATCGCGAACAGGTTGGGGTTATTGCCCTTGATCCTTCCCTGAAGCCAGGGGAGTGGCGCTACCTGACGCAGGATGAAATTGATTCAGTTTGATCGGCTGCCCCCGGGCGGGTACAAAATAAGCCCGTTCACCGGCGAGCAGACCTGCGGGCCATTTTGCATGGAGATGCTGCCAATACCGGAGGTGCCTTACGTTTTGAGGTCGACGGTGGCGCTGCGTCTTCTCCATTAAGACGCCAGACTTTAATTCGCTTTCCATCACGGCTAATGGTGACGATATGGCTGCTATTGGCGCTGAATTCTGCGGAAGCCAGTGAGTATGAATGTTCCAGAAGGGCTTTATGGGACCATTTGCCATCTGCTTCACGGCCAAGGACCAGGGCTCGGCCTTCACAGTCAGTGATCATCACATGGGAGCCATCGTGGTTGAATTGGCCTGAATAGACCCCGCTCTCTGGTTTGATGTGCTTGCTCTGCAGCCACTGGCCATTGGTATCACGAGAATGGATTCTGGCATGGTAATCGGCGCAGTAACTTGCTGTGTCGTTGCTGGATAGTGTCAAAATATGGCGGTTATCGGGGCTGAATTGGGCAGAACTGATTTTATATTGATGGGCGATGGAGCGCTGTTTTGACCAGCTGCTGCTGTTTGCATCGAACTCGTAGATTTTCGCCGAGCAATCACTGGCTGTTATTAGCAGGAGACTATTGGGACTGAAGCTGGCAGAGGTAACCCGGCTGGTATGTTTAATGACCGTTTTTTGTTGCCAGTTGCTGTTGGTATCACAATGGAGGATTTTCACGGTGTGATTGCGACTGGCGGTCACTGCATGGCGGCTGTCGGGGCTGAAGGTGGCTGAACAGATTCTGGCGGAGTGGGTAATGACGGCTTTTGCTGTCCAGTGGCCATCGCTGTTAACGCTGTAAATCGTTGCTTTTTGGCCAGGACCATTATTATTCCCGTTAACGCTGACGGTGATGATATGTTTGCCATCCGGGCTGAACTCAGCGGAAATGACCTTGCCGGTATGGGGCAGGGTGGCTTTGGGCAGCCATGTGCCGTTGTTGGTACGTTCATGGATTTTGACGGTGCCGTCTTCGCTGGCGGTCACTATCAGGCGGCTGTCAGGGCTGAAGTTCGCTGAACGAACATCACCATCATGGACAATCCTCGCAGTTAATACCCAGTGGCCATTCTGGTCCACTGAGGCGACCTGGGCACTTTGATCGCCACTGGCGGTCACTGCATGGCAGCTGTCGGGGCTGAAAGTGGCCGACCTGATCTCATCGTCATGGACAATGACGAGTTGCTGTTCCCAGCGGTGATTGCCAGTAAGGCTGGTGATTTTTACTGTCCGGTCAGCACTGAGGCTCAGTAAATGTTGGTCATCAGCGCTGAGGATGACCTGCCTGACCCAGCCTTTATGGGAGGTCTGCAGGTTGCCAACGTTCTCCGCTCCCAGTACATGAATTTTTGCACCCCAATCAGCAGAACCGTAACAGTTGGTTGCCAGGTAGCGGGCATCGTTGCTGAGTGTTGCTGACGTCGCGACATGGTAATGGCACTTAATGTCTGATACTGGAACCGGATGCAAAAGCCGGGAATCATTCATGAGCTGGCTCATCAGGTAAAACAGGTGTTGTGGGAACATTGTTGTATTTTCAGGGTTCCGGGCCTTGTTCCGGGCCTGAACGTTGCTGGTTACCTCCTGGTCCAGCTGGTAACAAAGCTTGCTGATAAGCACTTCATCCCGGGTAAACTGCAATAGCCAGGCCCTGAGTCCATGCTGACTGATATTTTTGGTGATCTGTGTGAATTGTTGCTGTTGCGCTGGCCCGAACTGTTGGCACCATAGCCTGCTTCTGGCAGTCAGGATCGGGGCGGCTACATCCCTCAAGTATCGACAGGTGTCGTTGATCATCATGACATCCCTGTTCGATAAAAAATTGACAATATGGGTTAACATTTCCGTTGGCAGGGCCAGTAAAGGTGAGATGTCCCCGGCAGGAACAACGGTGACACCCTGGCTGGTGCCTTTTTCTGCCGGATAACGGGTCTCAGTAGCCAAAGTGGGATGATCATTAGATTGGCCAACGGCGGGTATATCCATCTTCTTATTCCTTTAAGCTTCTTCCTGCAAGCTTCAGTTGTATGTGGTCCAGTAATAGATTGTTCGGTACAGGAGTTTGGACAAATTTTCAGGGAAAAAGTTCTATGGGGAATTCTGTGGCGATGAGTTCACTGAGATGGGGACAAAACAACAGCAACGACAGAGATTGTCTTTGCTGTTGTTTCAGGGTGGTGCAGGGCGCAGCGTTTATCCTGCGCTTTTTTTTTACATCACCCGCATGCCGGGCTGCGCGCCTTCGTGAGGTTCAAGAATCCAGAGATCCTTACCGCCGGGGCCTGCGGCCAACACCATGCCTTCGCTCACACCAAACTTCATTTTGCGTGGCGCCAGATTGGCGACCATCACGGTATGTTTGCCAACCAGGGCTTCCGGTGCATAGGCAGACTTGATGCCGGCAAAGACATTGCGAGGCTCAGGTTCGCCAATATCCAGGGTCAGGCGCAGCAGCTTGCCTGCCCCTTCCACCAGTTCGGCGTTGACGATTCTGGCGATACGCAGGTCTGTTTTGGCGAAGTCATCAAAGGTGATTTCGTCAGCGATGGGGTCTTTCTCCAACCACTCTCTTGAGGAAACTCCTGAAGAAAGACCAGAAGAAGACTCGGATTGCTTACTGGATGTTTCCATCTGGGCTAGTACCTCCTTGCTGGCTTCAATCATGGACGCCACTTTATCGGCTTCGACCCGGGTCATCAATGGTTCGAATGGATTGACGTTGTGATCCAGCAGCAGTGTCTGGCTGTCCTGCCATGTCAGGGGAGCTACATTGAGGAATGCCTCCGCTTTGACCGTCATGGCTGGCAGTACCGGCTTGAGGTAGATCATCAGCAGACGGAACAGGTTGAGGCCGGTGCTGCAGATTTCATGAAGCTCCTGTCTTTTCTCAGGAGAGTTGTCCTGTTCCCTGGCAACCACCCATGGTTTCACTTCGTCAATCCAGGCATTGGCCTTGTCTGCCAGGGCCATGATTTCACGCATGGCCTTGCCGAACTCACGACCTTCATAGTAATCGGCAATGGTGTTTGCCGCTGCCTGGAACCCGGCAATGAGTTCAGCTGCACTTTTTTGGGAATAGAGGGAGGAAGAGAGAGTGGCAGAAAGCCTGCCATCAAAGTGTTTGTTGATAAAACCGGCGTTACGGCTGGCAATATTGACTACCTTTCCGACAAGGTCTGAGTTTACCCGCTGGATAAAGTCATCGGTATTCAGGTCAAGGTCATCAATACGGCTGGAGAGTTTGGCGGCGTAGTAATAACGCAGATACTCAGGATCAAGGTGCTCCAGGTACGTACGGGCGGTGATGAATGTGCCACGGGACTTGGACATCTTTTCACCGTTCACGGTGAGATAACCATGCACATTTACCCGGGTTGGGGTGCGATAGTTGGCACCGTGGAGCATGGCTGGCCAGAACAGGCAGTGGAAGTTCACAATGTCCTTGCCAATAAAGTGGTGAACTTCGCATTGACTGTCTTTATTCCAGTACTCATCAAAGCTCAGGTCATCACGGCGCTGGCAGAGGTTTTCAAATGCGGCCATGTAGCCAATGGGCGCATCCAGCCATACATAGAAGTATTTGCCCGGTTCTCCAGGGATTTCAAAGCCAAAGTAAGGGGCGTCACGGGAGATATCCCAGTCCTGCAGGCCAGCATCCAGCCACTCCGCCAGTTTGTTGGCAATTTCGTCGGAGATGGTGCCGGAGCGGGTCCACTGCTTCAGGAAGGCATCAAAATCCGAAAGTTTAAAGAAGAAATGCTCACTTTCTTTCTCAACGGGGGCTGCACCGGAAATGGCTGAGCGGGCGTTTTTCAGTTCTGCCGGTGAGTAGGTTGCCGCACACACTTCACAGTTGTCGCCATATTGATCAGCAGCGCCACATTTCGGGCAGTCACCCTTGATGTAACGGTCGGCCAGGAACATCTGTTTCTCCGGATCATAAGCCTGGATAATGTTTCGACTGACAATATGGCCCTTTTCCTTCAGGGCCAGGTAAATCGCTTCAGAGAGTTTGCGGTTCTCTTGTGAGTGGGTGGAGTGGTAATTATCAAACGCCACATGGAACTCACCAAAATCCCGAACCCGCTCGATGTTAATTCGAGCCACGGACTCTTCCGGCGAAATACCCTGTTTTTCTGCATGCAGGCTGATGGCGGTGCCATGGGCATCATCAGCGCAAACGTAGGTACACTGGTTTCCAGTCAGTTTCTGGAAACGAACCCAGATATCTGTCTGGATGTATTCCACCAGATGCCCCATATGCAGAGGGCCATTGGCATAGGGCAGGGCACTGGTGACAAGTATTTTGCGTTGGCTCATTCGATTCTGTCTTGATGGTCGGAAAAAACGGGAATGCGCCATTATACAAACTGTCCACAGGAAAGCCTATTCGGAACAGTCTCGCATTAAACCCGTTCCAATATTTATACCGGGGTTGAGTCTGACTCGGCTTCAGCGTATTTCAGTTTATCAAAAAGTGATGCTATTTCCTGTTCATAATCTGTTTTGGCAGCAGAACCCTGAAGTTTTGCTTTTTTGGTGCCCGCCTCGTCGAATGAAAACGCTTTCTGGCTATCAGGAAGACCTTTTATCACAGAGCTGATCTCAGCCCGTATGGGAAACTGACCTTTGTATCCCCAGCGTTTAAACATGCGGATTTGAGCATTCATGCGTTGTTGAAGAACTTCCAGTGTCGTGCCTGGTGAAAACGTTTGTTTGTAAACGTCTTTGTGTCTTCCCAATTTCTCGTAAGTTATTTTGATGGTGCGAGTGCGAAGTCCGTCAGATGATTCCGGTGGCGTACCCACTGTTGCTGCTTTTTTTGCGGCGATAACAGACTCTGCCGGGCTGGAAGTGGCAGCGGGCTCCTCGGTTCTCAATGGCTCTGCCGGTAGTTTGTGTGTTTCTTTATGAACGGAGGTGGAATGATCTGGTTCGATGGATGTAGCCCATCTGACTGATTTTTTTTGGGCTGTCGATACCAGGGTATCCTGAGTGCCGACGCTATGCTCTGTGCCCGGTATTTCAGGTGGTTTAGCGGGTTTTAGATGGGGATCGGCGACAGTTGTAACATATATTGTAAGTGTCGACCGGTAGGACGCCGTTTCTTTTTTCACTGATTCAGATATTTGCTGAATATCATCCTCATTTTTCGGGCGAAATTCGGATTCCGCTGAACTGCCTGTCCCTGTGGCAGATAACCCGGTATGGCCTGAAGCCCCGGTTGTGGTTGATGACTGACGGCTTTCCTGCTCTTCTGGCTGAACGTTATCAGTATCCTCGCTGACCAGTTCCGATACCATCTTCTCAAGAGACCGGGCAGTATCTGTTTCTTCACTGATGGTTTGGGATGAGTCTGCGTCAGCTTCAGGAACTTCTTCCAGCGTCAGGGGCTTTAATGCAGAATGGAGCACCTTGTAATCTTCAGGGTCAACAGTTCTGTGCATTATGGTTTGTGTAATATCAGATCCTGATTGATGCCGTTTCTCCTCTGCGGGTGCCCGGGTACTGTCCAGTGGCCCGGGACTTTTCTCAGTATCAGCTTCATTGACTATATAGACTCCTTCTTCAGAAGAAGATGTTGATAAGGATAAGGAGTCACCTCGCTGGCGACTGTCTTCCCTGGTTTCCGGGCGCAATACTGATTTTGTTAAACTGTTGGTCATCCCTGCAGTGGATAATCCGGTGTTGTCTGAAGAGTCTTTTCCTGCCAGTGATGTTTTATGTGCTGATATGTTGATAGAGCCTAATAATTCTGTGCCTGTTTTCGCAGCTCTCGCATCAGGCGTTTTGTGCAGTTTGTGCAGTGAATCAGCACCATGCTCATTTTCAGCGGATTTTAAATCTGGTAGCGGCTCTGTGGACCCTTCTATGGTAGATCTTGTACTTTTAATCTGTTCTTTTGCACTGGCAGTAGAGGACAGGAGCGCGGGGCTGGTAGCTTCCATTTTGGTGTCAGGCGACATATTTCTGATAATGGAATGGGGCTTTGGTGCACTGCTTTTCTTTGCTCCCGATTGGCCTGCACGCAGGATTGCCCAGAGTTCCTCGACCTGTTGATGATATATGTCGTCTGACTGTTGATCAGGCAAGCTCTCACCCAAATGGCTGACGCTCACATCAGATTCAGGCGGGCTGTCTGCCGGTGTTGGTATTTGCTTACTGGTGTCCGGGGTGAAGGCTGATTGATATTGATGGTCCGAAATCTTTCGTTTTCTGTCTGGAAGCTCCCTGGTGTTTTCTGTTTTGGCGGGCTCCAGGTGAGGAGAGAGTTGCAGTGTATCAGGAGCAGGAGAGAATTTATCCGTCTTCATTCCGAAAGAAAGGGCTTTTGCTCCTTCCGCAGAAGACGCAGTGGCAGAGGGGGGACAGTTCTGCCCATGGGGGCTATGGACTGTTTGATTGTAACCTGAACCCGGGAAATGTAGGTCCATTCTGACTCTCCTGATAGAAAAAACACTTCCCTATCAGATCGTTGGGAGTGGCAGAAAGTTTCCTGAGTTGTCCATTTATCGTTAAAAATAGTTATTCGTATTTTCAATGCTGTTTGAAATCAGGACGAAAAGCCTTGGTACTGATGATTATATTAGTGGTCCATGGTTGTAAAAGATGGCTTTTAATATTGAATGGTAATTATGTTTTAAGGGAATCATTGATAGAATAACTCGCCGGTAAGCAGGACACCTGCTTACATTATTACTCAGGAGACCTGTTGGCCTCAGAAGTACTCTGGTTTTTGTGTCCTTTACTCATTGCCACGTAGCGGCTTCAGCAGCAAACTTCCCTGTCCAGGCTGACGACGATGATTACTGTGTGACGTTCTGAACGTGTTGCTTCTTCTGTGTTGATTAAGCCGTATGGACAACAGGGTGGTATCATTGATCAAGCTAGACCAGAAACGGGAAGGCAGGTATTGTTGATTACATGACTGACGAGAACAAACATTATATTCGCCAGCTCAATGCGGGCGCATTACCCTGGGACATTGAGCCGGAAACCCGACAGCAGGAAGAACATCCTGTTTTTGCCCAGGCTCAGCCTGTGATTCGTGAGGGTGCCCGGGTTCAGCCTTTGCCAGATGATTTTGCTCCATCCCGGGAAATTCTGGAGTTTCTTCAGGCCCATCAGGGAATACCCCTGGACTTTATTGCCACGCAGCTGATTGATTTCAAGCTGTACTGGCATGAGACGGGTGAGGCGCGAAAAGCCTGGCAAAACAAGTTCAAATCCCACGTCATTTACCAGTGGAAGCGGAATCAAAGTGAAACAGGGCAAAGATCTCATCGATCAACAGCTGAAAAGCTTACAGACCGGAGCTGGGACGACGGCTTCCAGTTCGAAGACGGCGACGAGTGATCAGCGGTCCATAGTTCAGCAAGCCCCTGAGGCCTGTGAACAGGTCGCCTCTGGCAATGATACACAACAGGCACGTTCCGGGGCTGATCATGTTGATGCCATTAATGCGGTTTTCACGCTGCTGGAAGATGCTTATCCCCTGAAGTTCAAGCGGGCTTTCCAGACCCATGAAGATATTATCCGGGCCAAGCGGGTCTGGAAAAACTCTCTGCAGGAATTCAGTCCCCGTCGTATTTTGATGGCGGCCAGAAAAGCCCTCGGTACAACGAAATTTTTTCCCGATCTCAGTGATATCCGAGAGCTGTGCAAGCTGCGGTATGATGAAGTGGGATTGAAAGAACCGCTGCAGGCCTATTATGAAGCCTGTTATGCCCCACGGCAGAACAGGGACTTTCCATGGTCGCATATTGCAGTCTATCTTGCCGCCCGTGAAACCGGCTGGATGATGCTGCGCAGTGAGGAGCAGCGGGTCGCATTTCCGGTATTCGAGCGGAACTATGAAATACTCTGTAACCGGGTGCTGGAAGGTGAAGATCTGGAGGCCAGTATCCTGAAAGGGATTGAAGATAGCCGCAGCAAAGAAGTCACCCGTCTGGCAGAAGAGGCTGCACAGCAGCATCAGCGGGAGACGATGATTTCCCAGGGTATTGATCCGGATAATGGCGTATCCGCCCGGGATCGGTTAAAGAAAGTGTTTGATCAGGGCTGACACTGAACCATTGAGTGAGTCATTTCTGATGAAATGAGGGAGTCTTGAACTCCCCGAGTAGACTGAACTTATTTTGTATCGGGCGTCTTTCAATACCAGGAAAGAGCCTGCTCCCATCATTCTGGAACCCGACACGCTGTTCAGCCTGCCCATGACGTGTCTCTTGAATTTGTCTCGTTAAACCCTCATTACGTTGCATATTATTTTCCCACCGACTGGAGTGTGGCCATGAATCCAAGCCGAGCCGATATTGAAGCGGCGATCCGCAGCTATCAGGACCCTTACCTGAAAAACAATTTGCTGGATGCTGGCTGTCTTGAATCCCTGAGTATTGATAATGGCAACGTCAGCGCTTCACTGGTGCTGGGTTACCCGGCCAATGGTCTGTGTGATGGGGTTGCCCAGATGCTGGCCAGTAAAATCGACGATGTTGATGGCGTTGCATCTGTGGATGTTTCGGTCAACTGGCAAGTTGATCCGGCACCGGTTCAGGGTGAGCTGGAAACCATGGCCGGTGTGAAGAACATCATTGCCGTGGCTTCCGGTAAAGGTGGGGTGGGTAAATCCACAACCGCAGCGAACCTGGCACTGGCACTGGCAGCAGAAGGCGCACGGGTAGGTATTCTGGATGCCGATATCTATGGCCCGAGTATGGGGCAGATGTTTGGTATTGCGGATGGTACCCGGCCGGATGTGAAGAATGAGAAATATTTCATGCCCATTGAAGCCCATGGTATCCAGGTGATGTCCATGGCGTTTCTGGTTACTGAAGATACCCCCGTGGTCTGGCGTGGCCCAATGGTCAGTGGTGCCCTGATTCAGCTGTTAACCCAGACCATGTGGCATGACCTGGATTACCTGGTGATTGACCTGCCACCGGGCACCGGTGATATTCAATTAACCCTGGCCCAGAAGATTCCGGTTTCCGGCAGCGTGGTGGTGACGACGCCTCAGGACCTGGCGCTGATTGATGCCCGCAAAGGGGTAGAGATGTTCCGTAAGGTCGGTGTTCCTGTTCTGGGTGTGGTGGAAAATATGGCGGTTCATATCTGCTCGAATTGTGGCCATACCGAGCACTTGTTTGGTGAAGGTGGCGGGAGCCGTATTGCTGAACAATTTGAAATCGATCTTTTGGGCTCCCTGCCTCTGTCCATGATGATTCGTGAGCAGGCAGACCAGGGAGCGCCTACCGTTGTTTCTGAACCAGAATCCCAGATTGCTATGATCTACCGGGATATGGCCAGACATATGGCTGCAAAATTGTGGTTACGCCATCAGCAGGCCCCGGCAGTGCCATCTCTTTCAGTGGTGGATGACTAGAAGTGTTTGATTTTCCGCCGGACTGTGTCCAGAAACTGGCTTAACCGGGATTTGGCAATCTTATCCACGCTGTGCAGGGCCAGCCAGTCTATATTCCGGCATTGGGTGACGGCCTTCAGGCTCAGTTTCATCATTTTGCGCGGTGGGTTACCGATCAGGGCCATCCGCCAGCGCGATGCGCCCTGGGTGGTAATGATCAGAATCTTCTTCAGGTTTGTCAGTTTTGGCTTTACGCCATCCGGGCCGAATTCCGCCACGACAGAGGGAAGCCAGACTCGATCCAGCCAGCCCTTCAGGATTGCCGGTGGTCCCATCCACCAGGTGGGGTAGATCATGATCAGGGCTTCAGCCCATTGCAGTTGTTGAACATATCTCTCTACGGTAACGGTGTTGTCCCTGTCCATATAGGTTCTTCGTTCGGCCGAGCTCATTCTGGACTCAAAATTTTCCTGGTAGAGGTCCAGCGTTTGTACCTCAAATGATTTTGCTGCCAGCTCATCAGACACTGCTTTCAGGATGCTGGCGTTGTAACTCTCGGGAACCGGGTGGGCAAAGACAACCAGTGTTTTCATTCAGCCATTCACTCCATGCCAACTCTTTATATTTGTCGCCAACGCTTTATTCGCCTGGCCTGATTGTAGCGTTTATTGAATGGGGCGTAACTGCCGGGTGATCGTCTATGCTTTGTCGATTACCGACGCTGAAAAGACCAACAGCATGGACAATTTCTTCCAGCAGTGGCAAACCTATCGAACGGTGGTCACCCGGGGATACATGGGTCATAACAGTATCGCTGACAATATCCTCAGGGAGATACAGCGGCTGCCCCGGGGTTTGGATATTCTTGATCTGGGCTGTGGCGATGCAGAGGTGTTTTTCCGGTTGCTACCGGAGCTGACGGTCAATGCTTACAGCGGCGTTGATAGTTCTGCTGCGGCTCTTGAGGTATTGACGGAGCGTTTTGACAGCAGGGATGTTGTTTTTCAGCTTTACTGTCAGGATATGATGGATTTTCTATCGGAGTATGGTGGTCAGTCTGATGTTATCCTCGCCGGGTTTTGTATGCATCATTTGTCGTATGATGACAAAAAACGGTGCCTGGAGATGGCTTATCGCTGTCTTCGTGAACATGGGGTGATGTTCATCTATGACGTATTTTTACAGCCTGGTGAATCCAGGAAGCAGTACCTTGAAAATTATCTGGCTTATATCCATTCCAACTGGACAGCCATGTCAGTCCGGGAGCTGGAGGCATTGGATGCCCACATTGCCGGCTGTGACTTTCCTGAGGAGGTACAGACCTTTCGACAATGGTCTGCAGATATCGGGTTTGATCGGGTCAGCAGCCTGTGGGAAGGGGAATGGCATTCCCATAAGCTGCTTCAGCTCAAACGGGGGTGATCACCCAGCGGTGGTCACCCGCTGTTCGTCCTGAACTTTGACGCAGATCAAAATAGTGGTTTGCCGCAATAGGTCATACTGATTCCGTCGGCGTTACTTTCGGGAGCCCGGGGATATGAGCAATGACAACCCCTTAGTCAGCATGACAGCTGAACAAATCATGTGCCAGAAGGTGATTACTGTACCTTCAGACTGGTCGGTGGATCGTTTGGCGCGCTTTTTGACGGATAAGGCAATTTCCGGTGCGCCGGTGGTGAATAATGCCGGACAGTTGATTGGCGTTGTTTCATTTTCTGATATTGTCCGACAGGCAGGCAGTGGCCTGGTTGATCTGGCCAGGCGGGATGATAATTTTTACAGCGCCATGATGGATGAAACACTGTCACCGGAAGATCAGCGCTCTTTTCATGACCTGGTGGATCAGTCTGTTCTGGTTAATGATATTATGACGCCGATGGTGTTTGAGGTGTCTCCGGATACACCCCTGATCCATGTTGCTGAAGCGATGGTTAAAGGGCGTATTCACCGGGTTATGGTCACCAGGGATCGCTCACTGAAGGGAGTAATCAGTGCGCTGGACCTGTTGAAGGTGATGACGCTTTAGGTATTGGAGCATTTGTCCTGCATTTCCAGGATACAGTACATCCCTGTACATTCCCTGGAAATTGCTCCTG
>NZ_JAHHPP010000291.1 GCF_024606265.1 Endozoicomonas sp. SESOKO1 | reverse complement strand
AACTTCACTATCGGATAAGCAACCCGTTGTTATGTTCACCTACGCAGGCCGCATTTTGCGACTTGTTCTTTGATACTGTTCTTTATCTTGTTTGTATTAGTTTCACCACTATGTTTCGGTGTTGAAACTGATAAGGTCTATTTATCTTGCAATCCCCTGTACGTGATCTATGTTTCCCGCACATAAGAAAAAATCCGGATCATCGGAGTTCGCACCTCCTACCGGGTTTTCCTCAAAACAAGTGAGCTATTGCTCGGGAGGCAGCATAGCAATGGTTTCCTTTGCCTACACAATTGGGATTGCAAAGTTGTCATCGGAAAACCAGAAACGGGGGTAACGCCAGTAAAATCTACCGGATGCTGTTTGAACCGTTTATGTTCAAGCGTATCAAGGAGGAACAATACAACTGCTTCGGCCAACGGATCGACGATCCTCGCATAACCCCGACACTGCCTGGGCAGAAGGCTTTGAGTAAAACAAACCCTGGATCCGTCGGCTTCTATAATAATCTTGTCGTATATTTTACGGTTGATCAGCTACTGGAAAGTTGCCGTAGAAAGTCCACGCAGTTTTTCAGGGTCTTGGTCGGCTGTACTTTGCCGTGAAAAATATTTCCATGCGCCATGGGCATCTGTGTCCAGGCTGCTTGAGATGAAGTGCGAGGTATTCCAGGCAACTGGTCTTTCCTCCGGGGCCGATTGCCGCAATAATGCGGTCTTTAACCGGGTCTATCCATGACAGGCTAACTGGAAAATGGAGCATAAGACGTTCCCTCAGACAGCCTTAAACCGATGAGACTTTCAGTATGTCAGCGGATTCAACCAAACCTGTGGATTGCCTGATCACAGCAGCAGGACTGTCATCTCGGATGGGGCGCTGGAAGATGATGCTCCCTTTTTCTAGAAGAGAGTCCACCGGGGATTCCACTGGAGAGTCCAGCGAGATGCCAGGGTGTGAGACCATTCTTGATTGCAGCATCGCCAATGCGCTCTGCTTCTGCCAACGGGTTATTCTGGTGACCGGCTACCGGGGCGAAGAAATTCACTCACGGTATGAGAATCACCCGCGCATCAAACTGGTTCATAACCAGGCGTATTATCTCGGGCTTTTCAGCTCCATTCAGGTCGGCATCAGCCATTGCGAAACCGATTACCTGTTCATTACCCATGGTGATATGCCGCTGATTCCTCCCACCGTATTCTCGGAACTCTGGCGACAACGGGATTTTGATACTCTCTTTCCAGTGGTCAGCATCGCTGATAAGCAACCGGGCCATCCTGTCCTTGTGCATCGTCGTGCGTTTGAGTCAGTCCTCGATGCTCCTCCCCAGTCCCGGATGAGATCACTGTTGCTGGCTGGCCCTCATCGTTTTATCTCGGTGGGCACCGATGCCATTCACCTGGATATTGATACACCTGAGCGGTATCAGCAGCTTCAATTAGCATGACAATGATGAGCGTCGGCTGAAGAAATATGGTCTCAAAAATGACGTGAGTAAGTTTTCAGCGTGTAAGGGACACTCAGATTTCTGGAGCAGGCAACATCGTCATTATCCGTTCGATGCTGTTAACCAATTCAGGAACCAGGCGTTCAAATCTCGCTATATGGTCTTTTTCTGCTCTCTCCCGGATCGCAGTTAACATGATGTTAGCCAGCATATCTTTCTCATGCTCAGTAAAAGAAAACGATGGCTTTTTATTGGTACTCATAAGCTCAACCGTTTCGGTAATGATATCGGTGATACTCTGGAGCAGTTTCTCTTTATCGGCATCCTCCGTGTTTGCCTGTTCAGCCAAGAGTCGGCTTAATCGATTTTTATTGTCAGATAAATCTGACTGGCGATTCTCTTGATCTTTTTCTTTATCAGGATGGTTTGAACTAAATGTATTCATATCTCAATACCAATCGAACTTTCTAACTCTCTATTGCGCTGAAGATTTGAGCCTTAACCCTGCGTTGGTGATCGTCGCCACAGCTAGGAGCCTGTCCGAGAATAGACTGCCCTACTGCGGTGGCAGCAAATTGGTC
>NZ_JAHHPP010000290.1 GCF_024606265.1 Endozoicomonas sp. SESOKO1 | reverse complement strand
ACCATTTTTCATCCCTGAGGGTGGCGCAAAATATTTCCACGCGCCATGGGCATTTTTGTTTGCAGAGGGCATATTTGTGTTAACAGGTCTTAACCGGGGTGTTCTCTTGATCGATCTTGAGGGGACACAGCTGACTGCTGAAGAAAGCCAGCTGATTTCCCTGCCCAGTGTTGCAGGGATTGTCCTTTTTTCCAGGAACTACCAGAGTCGGGAACAGTTAATTGCCCTGGTCTGCTCTGTCCGGAATGTTCGCCGGGATCTTTTAATCTGTGTTGATCAGGAAGGTGGACGCGTTCAACGCTTCAAGGACGGATTTACCCGTCTGCCTCCAGCACAGGCCTATGGGGCATTTGACCCGGATCAGCAATGTCAGATGGCTTATGAGTCAGGCTGGCTGATGGCTTGTGAGCTGCTGGCCTGTGGGGTGGACCTTTGTCTTGGGCCTGTATTGGATATCGATCATGGTAAAACGTCGATTGTGGGGGATCGGGCTTTTGGGCGTTCCGCCGGGGAGGTGATTCACCTGGCCTCATTATGGGTTGATGGGGTCCATGAGGCAGGGATGTCCGTGGTTATCAAGCATTTTCCGGGTCATGGAAATGTAGATTCTGATTCCCATGTGAGCCTTCCCCTGGATGATCGTACTTTTGATGAGGTCTGGCAGTCTGATATGCAGCCTTTCCGGGTCATGATTCAAAAGGGAGTTGAGGCAATGATGCCGGCCCATATCGTATTTCCGGCTGTTGACCAGAATCCGGTCGGTTATTCACCAGAATGGCTGAAAGGCGTATTGAGAAATCAGCTGGAATTCAAGGGGCTTGTTATCAGCGATTGCCTGACAATGGAAGGAGCTGCGAAAACGGGCAGCTATCCTGCCAGGGCCAGGGCAGCCCTGGATGCCGGTTGTGATCTTCTCATTATCTGTAATCGTCAGGGGGTTCTGGATGTATTGGATGAAATAGATGGCCCGGGCTTGCAGGGTGCCGGTCCGGGTGATTTGATGCCAGACTCATACACTGACTGGGATTCTCTTGAAAAGTCAGGGCGCTACCAGAAAGTCATTAAAATGTTGGCCGGGGCCTTTGGAGCAGGGTGATTTTTCATCACTCTTTACGAATACCCGTTATCAGCATGAGGTAATTTCAGGCAACTTTCTCTCCAGGCTGACGAACTGGTTTATAGTTATAGACCCAGTGCGCATTTACTCTTCTTCCAGTCCTTATTTACCTGTTTTGGTTAAGTATTGTGGTATAACCATGGGCTTTTCATCCCTTACTGCAGCCAATATTCCTGATTGGCTGATCCTGGCAGTCATTGTTGTCTTTCTGACAGCTTTTACCCGTTATCTGGTCGGCAAACTCTTCGGCAAACTCATAACTAAAGCGGAAGCCTCTCAGAAATTCTGGGATGGCGCGCTGCTTGCGGCTGGTCAGAAGCCGGTTTATCTGTTTATCTGGGTTACCGGGTTAAGCTGGTCAGCAGAAGAAATATGGGCAGGAACCGGAAACAGTCTGTTTGAGCGCCTCTTCAGTTTTCGGGATCTATTGGTCATTATTCTTTTCTGCTGGGTTTTTTTGTCTTTTATCAAAGCATTGGAGCATCGATACCAGCAGTTTGACCACAAGAAAAAACTGGATCAAACCTCTATTATTGCCCTGGGGCGCCTGATGAGAGTTGCCGTTATCATTACCGGAGTTCTGCTTGCCATGCAGGCCCTGGGTTACAGCCTTTCAGGTATCCTTGCCTTTGGTGGGGTGGGGGGGCTTGCTGTTGGTTTTGCTGCCAAAGACACGCTGGCTAACTTTTTTGGGGGCTGGATGATCTATGTTGATAAACCATTTCGTGTAGGAGACTGGATTAGTTCTCCAGATAAAAATATAGAAGGGACAGTAGAGTATATTGGCTGGCGGCAGACTCGTATTCTGACTTTTTCACGGCGCCCTCTTTATGTTCCGAACGCTACATTTATGAATATTTCGGTCGAAAATCCCTCCCGGATGCAAAATCGGCGTATCAAACAGATCTTTGGTTTAAGATATTGTGACAGCGATAAAGTCAATTTGATTCTTGACGATGTCCGCAGTTACCTGAGCCGTCATGATGGTATAGATCAGAACAAGGTTATCATGGTGAATTTTATTAGCCTGGGTGCATCAAGTCTTGATTGTCAGATTTACTGTTTTACAAAAACCACTGACTGGGCGGCATACCTTCTGCTTCAGGAGAAAGTGTTGCTTGAGACCATCAGCATTATCCATAGTCATCAGGCGGATATTGCCTTCCCGACCCGTACTCTGGATTTTTCTTATGGTGATCAGGGGAGGACTGATATTAAGGAGCGAGTTGGTTCGCTTCCTTATGAGGTTGCAAAAATCTGATTTTTTTAAATGGGTGGTCAGGTTAGCTACTTATGGAGGAATGCTTGAAAGAAGATATCAATCAAACTGGCTACAATTTATAAAAATAACCAACTAGACCGCTGAATGATCTCGATCATGAATCCCGAACTTATTTCATTCTATTCCCATTTGATTATTGGCTTTTTTCTGGCTGTCGCCTCATTTTATGGAATAAAGTGGCTGGCAAATTGCGCGCAAAGGGGGCAGGAAACAGTATTCTGGTGTCTTGCTGCCAGCATTCTGCGCAGACCTTTGCTGACGCTGCCCTGGGTGCTGTTCGTTCTCTATTTGGCTCATTACTGGCCGGGTCTCAAGCAGTCGGAAGTTACTGAAACGCTTCATCTGATTCAAAAACTGATTCTTACCATCTATCCTGCCTGGCTCATCTGGGAAATAAGCCTGAATATGGAAGGGGTGCTGGATTCCATGGGCGCGCGGTGGCGCAAGCGTTTATCGGCTTCAGTTATTGCCCGTTCAGTACAGCTGATCATCGTTGTTTCAACACTGTTGAGCCTTGCCCAGACCTTCGGGTATAGCCTGTCAACTCTTCTGGCCTTTGGTGGTATTGGCGGTATTATTCTGGGTCTTGCCGCCAGGGACTGGCTGGCCAATTTTTTTGGTGGGTTAATGCTGATGCTGGATCGTCCTTTTACTGAGGGGGACTGGATTCGCTCTCCGGACCGATCAATTGAAGGGCATGTAGAAAAAGTTGGCTGGCGTCTGACAAAAATAAGAACGTTTGATCGGCGGCCTATTTATGTTCCGAACTCAATCTTTACCGGGATAGTGGTCGAGAATGCCACGCGAATGAGAAACCGCCGGATGATTGAAAATTTTTCGCTCCGTTATGAGGATATAGGAAAATTATCCCGTATTCTCAGCCAAATAGATGACCTTGTTCAACAGATTCCCGAAGTTGACAGTCGTGAGCCTCACTATGCCGTATTCATTCGTTATGATGATTCTGCCCTTTTATGCCAGGTTCGGGTTCATATCACAAGAACGGATCGTGTTGGTTTTTTAAAGGCCCAGGAATCTATTTTACTCCTGGTAGCGGCGGTTGTTGAGAAGGAAGGGGCATCGTTTGCTTATCCGACTCGAAGGATTCTCTCGGATGGGTCGATAACACGGTAGTTATATTCATAGGATGAAAATTGATAATTAAGCTAATGGATATATTGATTGTTGAGGATGCCCGTGACCAGAGAATGATTCTTTCTGTGGCTTTGAAAAAGCAGGGGCATCGTGTCTTTGAGGCATCAGACGGGTATGAAGCGCTGAATGTTCTGGAAAGCCATCCTGGTATCCGGATCGTAATCAGCGACTGGATGATGCCAAACATGGATGGTATGGAACTCTGTGAGGCGATCCGTAAAAGTCATATTGAGTACTATGTCTATTTCATGCTGCTAACGGGGATATCGGATCGTGAGGCCATGGTGGAAGGTATTAACCGTGGCGCTGATGATTTTATCAATAAGCCTTTGGATTTTGACGAGCTGGGTGCGCGCCTGAATGCCGGCATTCGAATCATCGAATTAAAAGCGGCTCTTGAACATAAAATACAGACGATAGAAAAAGACCTGGAGTCAGCGGCAGAAACACAGGCGCGTCTGCTATCTGAGCCAGCGAAAATTCAAAATGTGGATTTTAACTGGTATTTCAAACCAAGTCGCATTCTTGGTGGGGATATGTTTGGTTATCAGGCGCTGGATGGGGAGACACTGGGTTTCTATCAGCTGGATGTAGCCGGGCATGGTATTCCGTCAGCACTGTTCTCTTTTTCATTGAACAATACGCTTCGTGAGGACGGGGGTGGATCACTGCTCAAGGAGTCATTCAGCGAGCCACCGTTCTATCGGGTAAAAGAACCGGATGAAGTACTGATGAGTCTGAATGAGCAGTTTCAGGCAAAACCTGAGTCGATGCTCTACTTCACCATAGCCTACGGGTTAATAAACAGCCGGACCGGTTCAGTTACTTTTTCACAGGCTGGTCATCCACCATCACTATGGCTGAAAAGTGGCTCAAAATCTGTTGAAAAAATTACCTGTAGTGGCGTACCGGTAGGAATGATGCCAGCCATGACTTATGAAAATATCACTATTCAGCTTCAACCTGGCGACAGACTTTTTCTTTACTCCGATGGGGTGACAGAGTGTGCAAACAATATCGGTGAAATGTTTGGTGAACAGCGGCTGGTATCTTCTTTGGAAAATACCTTTGATCACACCATTGAAGCCATGATCAGCCGGGTTGAGCAGGACATTATTAACTGGACTGGAGCTGATGTCTTTGAGGATGATGTAACGTACCTGGTACTGGAGTGGCAGCCGTAAATAAGCGTCTGCCGACTTATTAATGATGCAATGTTGATGACGCAAGGAGAGCGACATGCCATTTGAATCTAAAATTGAAGCCGGTCATACCATCGTATCCATCGATGAAACCCGGCTTGATGCTTCTCTATCAGAGCCTGTGCGGGCTTACCTGTTTGACCAGATCGATAATGGCTCCGATAACCTGATTATTGATCTATCCCAGGTGCGCTTTATGGACAGTAGTGGTTTGGGTGCACTGGTTGCAGCCCTGAAAAAAATGGGGGGGACAGGTTCAATGAAACTGGCAGGTGCCCAGCCTGCAGTTACGGATCTTTTCAGTCTTACCTCCATGGACAAGTTGTTTGCCATTCTCCCGACAGTGACCGAGGCCATTGAGGAGAAGTAACCATGACGGACGAAAAGGGGCAGGTTGTCAGGCTTGAGATTGACAGCGAGCTGGCGAATACCACCCTGATTGCCATGGCTGTCCGGGGGCTTTGTGCGATGACAACACTGTCACCGGTTGAGGTTAATCGTGTGGAGCTGTGTGTTGTTGAGATTGTTAATAATGCCATTGAACACGCCTATGGGAATGAAAAGGGGCATAAGGTTGAGGTTGGGGTTAGTCTATTGAAAGCTTGCTTGATGCTGACCATCAGTGATTGGGGTAAGTCAATGGATCAGGGTAAGCTGGGGAGCAGGGATATCTCAGTGGATCCTGATGATCCTGCTGCATGGCTATGCAGTGGTAGAGGCTTGCCAATCGTTCAGAGTTTGATGGATAACGTCAAGTACCAAACTGTTGGCGATAAGAACAGCTTTATCATGAGTAAGCAGATCAGGAATTGATCTGCTTACTCTTTTTTATCGGCGTCAGCTGCTTTTTTCTGACAATGTCATACCCATTTCCACCAGAGAGTCAGGGCGATCATAGGGCGTAAGTTTTAAGAGCACGCCAATCTCCGGGCTGTCTATGTATTGCAGTTCCTTTACATTTCGGATTCTTCTTCGCTGCTTGATTTGAAAGTTATCGGTTATGCGCAACGGTGGTGAGCCATCATGCAGTCTGACCAGAACATCAGATTCTGTATCAGAAGCGGCAAGAACGTCGGATGCACTTTGTTGGTACTTGTGTTTCTTCACGGAAAGTGAGGAGTAAAGCGATTCCGGACTTAATTTATTCAGCCACAGATCAATATCAACATGCAGAAAACGCTCTTCACTGACGCTGACTGTTCCATTCAACAACAGGCTGTCCTGCCCCTGTATAGCAGCACGGATTTCAATCGGTTGCTTACCTGATTCAGCGCTTACAGGCATTCGCCATGCTTTTTGGGTAATTACCTGATAATTTCGATTCTTCTCAAGTGCAGTAACCTGGTTGTTCAGCACCCTTTCACTGGCTGGTAGAGCGACGTAGGCATCACGCCTGATGTCCGGATGGCTGGAACGCAGGTTTTCAGATTCAGTGATTTCAAACAGGGGGCTACTGGCATTAGCGTTTGCAGAATGGCTACGCAGCTTTATTGCATTTTTAGGCACCCTGTGACCGGCAACTGCTGGCCAGGCTTCGCCACTGTCATTATTGAGGTAACGAAAAACCACCAGATCCACCTGATACCATGAGTTGTCCGGTTCTCCATTATTCGCGCTCTGTGAGGCAGAAAGCGGTAAATTGAAAAGTAGTGCTATCGACAATGCGATCAGCTGAAGTTTCTTCATGCAGAATATCCTTGGATTTAACAATCCAGAATCAGGGTTTACAACTTTTCTACAGCAGCACCAGGCAGGCTGAAAACCAAGTCTGATCGTACTCAAAAGCGGTTAACCAGTAAGTCTGTCCAGCAGCGTTTCCGTGGCTTTGAACCTCTGTTCCGGAGTTTCCATCGTGACAATGTACTTTAAGATGCTGCTGCCTTCCAGCCTGAACTGCTGAGGGCTTGACTGAATAAGGCTAATAATCAGCATGGGGTCTATGCTGGGTTGTTCTTCAAACTCAACTCTTACCTCTTTGCTGCTGGCGTCGAGTTTCCTGATGCCCAGATTCTGGGCACAAAGTTTCAGCTTCATCTGACGGAACAGGTTTTTGGCAGGATCGGGCAAAAGGCCAAACCGGTCAATCAGCTCAACCTGGAGGTTCTTCAGCTTTTCCTCATTATCCGCGGCGGCAATTCGCTTGTAGAGAATCAAACGGCTATGGACATCATGAATATAGTCTTCAGGTAACAGGGCTGGAAGCCTTAAGTTGACTTCTGTGCCATGGTTTAAGGGCTGGTCCGGATTGGGTGTTTCACCGTTGCGAAAGGCTGTTACGGCACGCTCAAGCATCTCGGTGTAGAGCGTAAAGCCGACACTTTGTATCTGGCCACTCTGGCCTTCACCCAGCAGTTCACCGGCACCCCTGATTTCCAGGTCGTTCGAGGCCAGCATGAACCCGGCACCAAGGGTTTGTGCTTCCGAAATGGCTTCAAGACGTTTCGCGGCATCAGCCGTCATCGATTTCGGTGCCGGTGTTAACAGATAAGCGTAAGCCTGGTGGTGTGAGCGACCAACCCTGCCTCTAAGCTGATGCAGTTGGGCCAGGCCAAACTTGTCTGCCCTGTTAATGATGATGGTATTTGCATTGGGAATATCGATACCGGTTTCAATGATGGTTGTACATACCAGAACGTTGTAGCGCTTGTGGTAAAAATCGGACATCACCTGTTCAAGCTGGCGCTCACGCATCTGGCCATGACCGGTAATGACCCGTGCTTCAGGAATAAGCTCCCGGAGGTCGCTGGCTGCTTTCTCAATGGATTCAACCTGATTGTGCAGATAGTAGACCTGACCGCCACGAAGGAGTTCCCTGAGGATCGCTTCTTTTACCAGGGGTTGATCGTACTGGCGGACAAAAGTTTTCACCGATAGTCGCCGTGCCGGTGGTGTGGCGATAATGGAAAGATCGCGAATACCGGACATCGCCATATTGAGCGTTCTGGGAATGGGTGTCGCGGTCAGCGTCAGGATATCAACCTCAGATCTTAATGACTTCAGTTTTTCTTTGTGGCGAACCCCAAAGCGGTGCTCTTCATCAATAATCAGAAGGCCGAGATCTTTAAAAGTAAGATCTCCCTGAATAATCTTATGGGTACCAATAATGATATCCAGTTTCCCCTCAGTGAGCCGCTGTTTTACCTGGTCCACGGCTTTTTGTGACTTGAACCGTGAAATAACATCAATTTCTACCGGCCAGTCCGCAAACCGATCACGAAAACTCTCGTAATGCTGTTGTGCCAGAAGCGTAGTAGGGACCAGAATAGCCACCTGTTTACCGCTATGAACCGCAAGGAATGCGGCACGCATGGCAACTTCTGTTTTACCAAAGCCAACATCACCACAGACCAGACGGTCCATCGGTTTTGGCGCGCACATATCGCGAATAACGGCGTTAATGGTCTGTTGCTGATCGGGCGTTTCTTCAAACGGAAAGGCCGCAGCGAAAGCCAGGTAGTTCTGCCCTGGCTCAGCGAAAGGAAACCCTTTTCGTGCTTCTCTGCGGGCATAAATATCCAGCAGCTCAACGGCCACATCCCTTGCTTTTTCTGCGGCCTTGCGGCGCACCTTGCTCCATTGCTCGCTGCCCAGCCGATGGAGCGGGGCAAGTTCATCATCGGCGCCGGTGTATCGGGAAATCAGGTGGAGAGATGCGACAGGAACATAGAGTTTGGCCTCGCTGGCATATTCCAGGGTCAGAAACTCAGTGGTCTGGCCATCCACTGCCAGTGTTTCCAGTCCTCTGTATCGGCCAACCCCATGGTCAATATGAACCACAGGGGCGCCGATTCTTAATTCGGTCAGGTTACGAATAACCTGGTCTGCACTTTGCTCGTCTTCTGTCTTACGCCGTCTGGTCTGTTGTACTCTCTGGCCAAGCAAAAGCGCTTCCGGGATAACAGCAATTTGCTCTTCAGGTAGATACAGTCCGTTGTCCAGCAATCCGGTACTGACAGCCAGAACGGGTTTTTCCCTGAGAAATGCGGGCCAGCTCTCACAGAGGTCAGGGGTTATCTTATTCTGGCTCAGCAGCTCCAGCAGGACTTCCCGCCGGCCGGCACTTTCGGCGACCAGCAGGACATGATTGATGCCATCCATGAAGGTTTTCAGTTGTGCCAGCGGCTGCTCAAGCCGGGCATTAATAGTCAGTTCCGGCAACGCTTCACGGTTTAAGTTAAAGCGCCCGGCTTTAGGTGCAACAGGCTGCTCAAACAGTGTGACCCTGGGGAAGTCGTTAAGTCTGCTGTATAACTCTTCAGATGGCATCAGAACCCGGGATGGCGGGAGGATTGGCCGCAGAGGATCGACACGTCGGTTTTCATAACGTGAATTAACATCCGAATAAAAATGATCCAACGATGAACCCATGGTGTCGTAGACCAGTATCCGGGTGTTTTGTGGCATGTAGTCGAAAAGCGTTGACGTCTCTTGAAAGAAGAGCGGCAGATAATATTCAATGCCCGGACTGGCAATACCTTTACTGATGTCCTGGTAAATTGGGCATTCACGATAGTTAACGTCAAAGGTTTCCTGAAAGTTACTTCGAAATAAGGCTATCCCTTGCTTATCCAGGGGGAATTCATGTCCTGGCAACAGTTGTATTTCTTCAACCGTTTCAATGGAGCGTTGCGTTTCAGGATCAAAGGTTCTCAGCGACTCTATCTCATCATCAAAGAGATCAACTCGATAGGGCGTGTCAGCTCCCATGGGAAAAATATCAACGATAGAGCCACGAATAGCGAACTCGCCATGCTCCATTACTGAGTCAACACAACGATAGCCAGCCTGTTCAAACTGGCCTCTTCGTTCATCAATGATAAACCGGGTTCCCGGTTGCAAAGAGAGACAGCTGCCCATGAGATAGTGTTGCGGACACAGGCGGTGTAATGCTGTGGTGACAGGCACAATCAGGATTTTTTTTCTACCACGGTTGGCTGAGGAGGGAAGGTGGTAGAGGGTTGAGAGTCGTTGGGAAATAATATCCTGATGGGGTGAAAAGGTATCGTAAGGTAATATCTCCCAGTCCGGCATTTGCTGAATATCGATGTGTGATTCTTCAGCAAGAAAGAAGGCTAGCTCCTCTTCCAGCCGGTTTGCTGATGAGCTGTCTGGAGTGATGATCATCAGCGGATGGTTATCCATTACCGCAGCACAGGAAATGGAAAAGGCAGGTCCGGCTTTAGAGAGATTTCCCCACTGAAGTTTGTCGCCGGGCCGGGTTGGCAAAGGAATAGTGTGTTGAAACATGAAAATCCTGAAGGTTCTCCTGATTGCCTCAAATGCAGGGAAAATGTCCATTATGACTTTTCCGCATTCTTTGCTTATGGTTGTCTGCTGTTAATAAAGTTGCAAAGAAAGTGGCTACGGATAATTTACACATACAGTTATAAAACGTGCATTGTAGCGTTTGTGATCCCTTTCTCCCAGTATTCCCAAGGCGAAATGACGGCAAAGAACGAAAATTCAGTGTGAAAAGATCGCCAATGTTAATGTTTGATAATCTTTGTTGCCTGGAGCACCTTCAACAAGGATAATAGTGACGGAACATAAGTCCCAATGAAGGGGCTGAATTTAAAATAGAAATAATAAACGGGAATTTATCGTGGTAGCAGACCGTTTTCAGGACTGGAAAGAGCGTGAAGCACTGGCTGAGTCAATGATCCCTCTGATCGGCAGGCTGTACAGAGATCACCATGTTGTCACGTCTGTATTTGGGCATCCCATCATTAACCGCTCCGTTATTACCCTATTAAAAGCTCACAAGTTTGTTCGTCAGATTGAGGATAACGGTCTTTCTGTCCGTGAGACTCACCCTGTGCTGGAAATTCTGACAGGCCTTGACCTGGGGCCATCCCGTATTGATATTGGCAAGCTGGCGGTTGGCTATCGAACCGAAGGGGATGGCCGGTCACTGGATGCGTATGTGACGGAAAAAGTAGCGTCAGTTACCAATGGTCACAAACAGACTCTGGGGTCCGGTCAGGATGTCGTATTGTACGGTTTTGGACGGATAGGCCGTTTAATGGCCAGAATCCTGATTGAGCGTGCGGGCAGCGGTTCCGGCCTTAATTTGAGAGCTATCGTTGTCAGGCCCGGCGGTGCAGGCAATGACCTTCAGAAACGCGCCAGCCTTTTGCGCCGTGACTCTGTCCATGGTTCATTCCAGGGCACTATTTCTGTCGATGAAGAGAATAAAGTCATCTATGCCAACGGTGTGGCCATACAGGTTATTTATTCGAATAGCCCGGATTCCATCGATTACACACACTATGGCATCAACAATGCCGTGGTTGTCGACAATACCGGGAAATGGCGTGACAAAGAAGGGCTGGGCCTCCATTTGCAGTCACAGGGGGTATCCAGGGTCCTGTTGACCGCACCTGGCAAAGGGGATATCAAGAATATTGTTTATGGGGTCAATCATAACGATATTGAGCCCGGGGATCAGATTCTTTCCGCCGCTTCCTGTACAACAAACGCTATCACGCCGGTTCTGAAGGCAATTAATGATCAGTTCGGTGTTGAACACGGTCATGTTGAGACCGTTCACTCATACACCAATGATCAGAACCTGATTGATAACTATCACAAAGGTGAGCGCCGTGGACGCAGCGCTGGCCTGAATATGGTGATTACCGAAACCGGGGCGGCTAAGGCGGTTGCCAGGGCCCTGCCTGAACTTGAAGGTAAATTGACGGGTAACGCAATTCGGGTGCCGACCCCTAATGTTTCACTGGCAATCCTTAACCTTTCCCTGGCCAAAGCGACGACAGTTGATGACCTTAATCGCTTTATCAGGGAAACCTCTCTTTATTCCAGCCTTCAGAAACAAGTGGACTACGTGACGTCTGTTGAAGCGGTTTCCAGTGATTTTGTCGGTAGCCGTCGTGCCGGGGTTGTTGATGGGCAAGCCACTATCGTTGACGGCAAGCGCTGTGTGCTTTACGTCTGGTATGACAATGAGTTTGGTTACAGCTGTCAGGTAAACCGGATTCTTCAGTTTATGTCTGGTGCGATGTACCCATCGGTTCCATAAACGCGTGCCTGTCAGTAATGGCCACTTCAAAGATTGACTGATTAGTGTCTTGCTGATCAGTTGGTTCACATTGCCTATTTTTCAGGTCTTATCAATCCGATCCCGATTTACGTCAGTATAAGCATGACGTAAATTGACACAGGTCAAGGATGAGGGTGGCTGATCGCCCCCTAAATTGTAATCATTCTCATTTGTGTATATATTCATGGCAGTTGAAAACTTGCCAGGCACCATTCATTTCATACTAAAACCCTACAAAAAAAATAGGCTTTTATTCCTGGCATCTGATGTGGGTTTCAATGTTTAGGGCGTTTTTAGGCGTCATCGGCTGCAGTGCAGAGAAAGCACTGCCAAAACCGACGTATGATGCCTGTGGAGAAGTACATGAAGGTGACGTTGGGTGAACTGAAAACCGGAGAATGTGGCCGGGTAACGGCTTTTCTGGATGCCGGCAGTGCCTACCGGCGGAAATTGCTGGCAATGGGGCTGACTCCCGGAACCCGGTTCACGGTTTGTCGTGTTGCTCCCTTGGGGGACCCGATCCAGTTGGAAGTCAGAGGTTTCCAATTATCGATTCGAAAGGATGAGGCTGCTGTTGTTGAGGTTTCCAGAACATGAAAAAACACGTTGTTGCAATCGTAGGGAACCCAAACTGTGGCAAGACAACGCTGTTCAATGCGTTGACCGGTGCCCGGCAGCGGGTTGGTAACTGGCCTGGCGTCACGGTTGAAAAACGCAGTGGTTTTTATACCTTTGCAGATAACTCTGTAGAAGTCGTTGATCTGCCCGGAACCTACTGTCTGGATGTTGTTGACAGTGATGTCTCTCTTGATGAAAAGGTAGCCCGTGATTATATTCTGAAGCGTGAAGCTGATTTGATTATCAATATTCTTGATGCCTCGAATATCGAAAGGAATTTGTACCTGACTACACAATTGCTGGATATGGGCGCTCCGGTAATCGTTGTACTCAATATGATGGACGTTGCCAGGGAAAAAGGCATGGACATTGATATTGATAAGCTCTCTGAGGAACTCAGCTGCCCGGTGCTGCCCCTGGTTGCCAGTAAGACAAGCAATATAAAAGCCTTTTTAAAAGACATTAATGACTTTCTGAATAATGGTATTTCAGTGGCCCCACCATTGAACCTTGGTGAGCAGCTGGAACAGGCCATTGGTGTTATTGAATCGACCCTTGAAGCGTCCGTCAATCTTGATAGTCCGCTGTCCCGGCGCTGGTATGCCTTGAAGTTACTGGAAGGTGACACTGTTCCCCTTCCTGAACTGACCTGGCAAGTGGTTAATGAGGCTACACGGCAGCGTCATATCATCGAAGCTGCCCTTGAGGAAGATCTTGATATTATCCTGGCCAGTCGTCGTTACGATGTTGTTGGTCACATCATGGAGTCAGTGATTCGTGAGAGAGGGGTTGCCAGTCATCGGTTAACCGAATCCATTGATCGTGTCGTACTGAATCGGGTGATGGGGTTCCCCATTTTCCTTGGTGTCATGTATCTGATGTTTATGTTCACCATTAACTTCGGTGGCGCCTTTATCGATTTCTTTGATATCTTCACCGGTACTCTGCTGGTGGACGGACTGGGCCACTGGCTGAGTTCTGTTGGAGCTCCAGCCTGGACAGTGACCTTACTGGCTGATGGTGTGGGTGGTGGTATCCAGACAGTATCGACATTTATCCCGGTTATTGCTTTCCTTTTTCTGTTTCTTTCCATTCTGGAAGACTCGGGCTACATGGCCAGGGCTGCTTTTGTCATTGACCGTCTAATGCGTTTTCTGGGGCTTCCCGGCAAAGCATTTGTTCCTATGCTGGTTGGCTTTGGCTGCAACGTTCCTGCGATTATGGCAGCTCGAACGCTGGATAATGAGAAGGATCGCCTGTTGACCATCTCCATGGCCCCTTTCATGTCCTGTGGTGCCCGGTTGCCAGTGTACGCGTTGTTTGCCGCTGCCTTTTTCCCTGAATCTGGCCAGAATGTGGTGTTTATCCTGTATCTGGTGGGTATTCTGGCCGCGATATTTACCGGGTTGATTCTCAAGCAGAGCATCCTCAGCGGCGATAGTTCGCCATTTATCATGGAGTTGCCCAATTACCATTTGCCATCGGTAACTCAGGTAATGTTACGCACCTGGGATCGTCTCAAAGCTTTTATCCTGCGTGCAGGCAAAGCGATTGTGCTGGTGGTGGTCGTGCTGAACACTCTGAATGCTATTGGGACCGATGGTTCTTTTGGTCACCAGAACACTCAGAGCTCAATGCTCAGCAAGATTGGCCAAACCATTACTCCGGTATTTGCGCCCATGGGCATGACCGAAGAAAACTGGCCAGCGGCGGTGGGGCTGTTTACCGGTATTCTGGCGAAAGAAGCCGTTGTAGGTACGCTTGACTCAATGTACGGTGCGATTGCTGCTTCTGAAAACACTGGCACTGAGGGTGAAACAACTTTTGACCTGCTGGCCGGTATCAAGGATGCGGTTGCGACTATTCCTGCCAACCTCAGTGGACTGGGTGGAACACTGACAGACCCTCTGGGTGTCGAAGTAGGTGATCTGACCGATCTGGACGCGGTTGCTGAAGAGCAGGCAATTACGGTCAGTACATTCTCTGTTATGGCTGGTCTGTTCCCCAGTAATGCTGCTGTTATTGCCTACTTATTAATGATCCTTCTGTATACCCCCTGCGTAGCAGCATTGGGCGCTATTTACCGGGAAACAAGCCTGGGGTGGACGCTCTTCATATCCGGATGGACTTTCTTCCTCGGGTATGCGGTTGCCACTGTTTACTATCAGTTGTCACTGGTATCTGTGCAGCCCGGTGAAACGCTGCTTTGGGTTGTATCCATAATGCTGATGATGTTTATTGTGGTGACCTTGATGAAACGGATGGGAGCCACAGTCCTGCAGGGACGGATGGATGTCAGTCCGCAATGATATCGTAGACAGGACATCGCAGGCGCAAAGAGTGGCCAAAAGCACTTTCAGTGCTTTTGGCTGGCAACTGAAACCTGAAGTGACAGGCGCTGACCATGCTGATCAATATTCGTGATTATTTGAAGCAGCAGAAAGTTTGCTCTCTGGCTGATCTCAGTGTGAAATTCAATACGACACCGGAGGCCATGAGAGGAATGCTCTCACACTGGTTAAGGAAAGGTCAGTTGAGCTGTGAACAACCGGGTTGTTTTGTGGCCTGCAAAAAGGGTTGTGTTTCCTGTGATCCTGCTGAGTTGGAGATCTATCGCTGGCAGGGTAAGGCACAACAAATCCCGATGTTTAATCTTGCCTGAGCTATTTCAGTGAACCTGGTACAGGTAAACCGGAGTCTTGTACAAGTCGCGTGCCTTAATGACCTGAACCGGTTTACTGCCTGACAAGCTGAATGTGTGGGTGACTACCCAGCAGCCTTTGGGCAGCTCAGGCATAATTTCTGTTTCAATGCGCTTCATGGCGTCGGGAAATAAATAACAGACAATAAGTTTCGCATTACTGAAATCGGCCTCAAAGAAATCCTTTCTTTTTACCTCAATTCCATAAACAAACTGCGTATAGATAGCCGGTATTGGAGAGCGTTCCCAGACTTCAATCTTTTTGTCAGGATATTTTTCTCTTAATGTGGGAATCAGGTGTCCCCAGCCAGCACCAAGCTCCATAATATGACCGGACACGTTGTTGGGAAGGATGTCTCTGATTGCCGACCGTACTTTTCGGGAGGTGGGAGTTGGACCAATGCCGAGGCATAGGGTCCAGAACAGGATAGAGCCGGTAATCAGACCGGCTACAATCAGGAGTATTGTTGTAATTATTAAAGAATTCAATGGATTATGCGTTAATTTTCAATCCGCTCCCAGGTTTGTGAACGACCAATCAGCGAGAACCCGATATAACCCCGGACTTCCAGTTTTTTGCCATCTTCCAGCACTTTCATGTTAGCGCTGTAGACTTTCCCGGATTCAGGGTCGACGATTTTTCCATCGTCATATGCGCTGCCTTGTTTTTCCATGTCCCAGAGTATGGTCATACCCTGAACCTTCTGACCTTTCAGATCACCTTTGCACTGATCGCAAATGCTGTCCTGTTTGGCAGGGTCAAGAATCTGGGTTACCTTGCCAGACAGCTTGCCATTCTCTTCGAAGATCGTGACATAACTTTTTGCTTCACCAGAACTGTCATCAATGGTTTTCCATATGCCCAGGGGGGAAGCGGCGAAACTAAAAGAGGACAGGCAGAGGGAAAACAATCCAGCGGCCAGGGCGTGTTTTTTCAGAAACATGTGAGGGAGTCTCCAATACTCCGGAATTTTCCGGAGTTTACGGTAATCATTCCATTGTGGTGTCATTCAGGTAGAACAGCTTACCCCGGACACTTCTGCGAAATTCAGAAGGGGTAAGCTGGTAGCGACGCTTGAATACTCGGGAAAAATAATCGGCGTCGACATATCCCACCTGAAGGGCTATTTCGGTAATGCCCAGATTAGTATTCTTTAATAGATCGCTTGCCTGATCAAGCCTGATTTTGCGAACATACTCCATGGGGGGGGAACCGGTCGCCTGTTGAAAACGGCGATTCAGTGTCCGGGCATTCAAACCTGACAGTTTGCCAAGGGCATCAACCGTAATTTCACTGGCGTAATGATGGTGGATAAAGTCCTGCAGGGAGACAATCACTTCATCCTGGTGTGCTGTCGCATGATCTTCAGCAAAATGGGTGTCTTTGAAGGGTTTTCTGATTTCATGAGAGAACTGCTGCTCAACCTTCTGGGCGATTGACTCGCCAAGGGCAACGCCAATCATGTGCACCATCAGGTCAGCGACCGAATTGACGCTGCCAGCGCAATAAATACGGCCTGCACGGGTAATCAGGTGATTGGGTTTGAATTCAACGCCAGGAAAAAAACGCTGTAGTTTTTCCATGTAAAACCAATGGGTTGTGGCCGGTTTTTGATCCAGCAGCCCGGTTTCTGCCATAAAGGCCACCCCGGTGCCTGCAGCGGCAAATATGGCACCGGAGTCATATTGGCGTTGTAACCAATCAATGATTTCCGGGTGTTTCCTGACCACCGGAATCGGGTTGCGCCAGAGAGCAGGAATCAGGATCAAATCACCATTGCCGCTCTGTTTAAAGGTTCTGTCGGGTGTCAGTCTCAAGCCGCCAGTGGTGGTGACGGGGCCAGGCGTTCTGGCACAGAAATGAACCTCAATACTTTTTTTATTAGCGGACAGCCGGGTGTATGTCATTGCCGCTTCAAGCATCTCAAGCGGTAATGTCACACTGGTACTGATCATATGCTCTACCATGGGTATCAGTACGCGGTTCAACTGGATTGGGGGTGGCTGTTGAAACATTGGTATGAAAACTACTCAGCTGTATGTCTTTTTCGTCTTGATTTGTGTCTTTTTCATCCGGTTAAGTTTATCACGAAATCATTAAACTAGTGCCAACTTCATTTGATTGTTAATTTGATTTCTTAACAACCTGATCCCTGCCCAGAATCTGAGAAGCAGGTAGCTCTGTTGTTATACAGGAGTGTGGTTTGTCCAGATTACCCGTTATTGTCGCTCAAGGTGGGGTCAGCCCAGCTGGAAGAACCTCTGGTTTTCATGGTTATCGTCGTTTGGTACTGGAATGCCTGGATGACCAGTCGCAGAGTGATACTCTTGCTGCGCTTCGAACGCTGAGAAACCTGCCGGAAGGCAGCAGTCGGGAAGATATTCTTTCTGGAACATTGATTCGAGAGCTGGAAAACAACCTGTTTGATCATAAGGCCATTCCTGTTCATCAGGCTGTTCAGGCTGAGGCTGGATCTGAATTTATTCTTAAGGGACGTCGTTTACCCAATCCATTGCCTGCTGGCTGGCAGTTGGAAAAGCGGGAAGATGGCCAAATCAAGGTCAGAATCGAAACCAGCCAGCAGTTAATGATTCCTGCAACCCGGGAATCACTGGTCAGCGCAGCGGGTCAGCTACCCAGCGGGTTTGCGCCTGAAAAGCTGTACCAGTCCCGGAACCACCCCAGGTCACTGACCATGACGGTGTTCGGTGCATCCGATGCTATCTACTCTGCCGGTATGGACTGGAACGTGATCAAGCAGAAACTAAGCCCTGATCAGGTTGCGGTTTATTCCGGCAGTGCCATGAGTCAACTGGATTTCAACGGCAATGGTGGCCTGCTTCAGTCCCGTTTGCTGGGTAAGCGGGTAACCTCAAAGCAGTGTCCACTGGGTTTTGCCGAAATGTCTGCAGACTTTATCAATGCCTATATCCTTGGGTCTCTGGGCGGCACTGGAACCAATATGGGGGCATGTGCCACCCTGCTTTACAATCTGGAGCAGGGCGCTTCTGAAATTCGCAGTGGCCGCCGGCGTCTGGTGATTGTGGGCAATAGCGAAGCGCCCATTACTCCGGAAGTCATGGAAGGTTATTCTACCATGGGGGCTCTGACCACGGATGCTGCGCTTCGGAATCTGGATGGGCTGTCTGAAGCTGAAAACCCCCACTGGCGAAGAGCTTGTCGACCATTTGGAAATAATGCTGGTTTCACCATTGCAGAATCCAGCCAGTTTCTGGTGTTGATGGATGACGAACTAGCTCTTGAGTGTGGTGCCGAGATCCTGGGATCGGTTGCGGATGTATTCATTAATGCGGATGGTTTCAAGAAGTCTATTTCTGCACCGGGAGCCGGTAATCATTTGACCGTCGCCCGGGCTGCCGCCTTGGGAAGAGCCATTGCTGGCGAAGATGCCCTTCGTTACCGGAGTTTTGTCCAGGCCCACGGCACAGGAACACCGCAGAACCGGGTAACCGAGTCACATATTCTCAGTGAAACCGCGAAAGTGTTCGGCATGGACAGCTGGCCGGTTGCCGCCGTGAAAAGTTATGTTGGCCATTCTATTGGCGCAGCGGGCGGTGATCAGATTATGGCAACGCTCGGTGTCTGGAAGCATGGATTTATTCCCGGTATCAAAACGATCAATGGTCTGGCTGAAGACGTTTATTCGGAAAAACTCAACATTCTGCAGAATCACCTGGAAACCGGCGTTGATCAGATGGATCTCGCGCTGATTAATGCCAAGGGTTTTGGTGGCAATAATGCCACTGCACTGCTGCTAAGCCCCGGAACAACCCGAAAAATGCTGAAAGCCCGTCATGGCGATAAGGCCATGACGCAGTGGCAGAAGAAAAACGAATCAGTCACCCGTCAGCAGGATGACTATGAACAGCGCTGCCAGAGTGGTGAAAGCAACCCGATTTATCAGTTTGGTGAGGGTGTACTGGATGGTGGTGACCTGACGTTTACCGGGGAACAGGTTAATGTTCCGGGCTATGGGCAGGCGTTAAATCTGGAGATGGAAAACCCTTTCTGGCATTTCAACTGATATCATCAGGGAGGGCTGTTACAGCCCCCCTGATAAAACGGCTTAAAGCGATGTTTCGGTAAATGAAAAACTCCGACAATCAAACAGCCCATTCGATGTCAATTTAAGTTCCGGGATCACAGGCAGGCTCATAAAGACCAGGGTCATCAGTGGTTGAATATTGCCATTCACACCCAGTGTGTTTCTTGCCTTGTCTAACAGCTTGCCCATGGTTTGAGCCACGGTCTCAGCATTCTGGTCTGACATCAGGCCGGCGATTGGCAATGGCAGTTCACCAATCACCTCACCATTATGCACCAGAACAAAACCGCCCCCGATGGATTCAACCTGCCTGACGGCCGTCAGCATATCCTGATCGTTGTCACCCACCACCACAATATTGTGGGAGTCGTGGGAGACCGTGGTAGCAATAGCACCGCCAGTCAAGCCATAGTCTGCCAGAATGGCCAGTGACATATTGCCGGAGGCTTTATGGCGTTCAATCACGGCCAGCTTATTGAGTCCCGGATTAAGTCGGGCATCGAACAGACCCTGGTTATCGGCTTTCACTGCCACTTCAAGGGCTTTGGTCAGCACACCACCGGGCAGTACACCAATCGCCCTGGCTTTGTCAGAACCTAATGGCAAACGGAAGTTCTCAACACCCAGAGGTGCCAGATTGACCGTATTCATGACTGAAGGGCAGTGATAGTCTTCAATATCAACCACCATCTCGCCGTGACGGGCCACTTCCCGGCCGGCACAAAATACCCGGTTGACGTTAAAGCTCTGGAAATCGTCAATGATTACCACATCGCCGTCATAACCGGGTGCCAGGGCGCCTTTCTTTTTCAGGCCGTAACACTCTGCCGCATTCAGCGTGCCGATGGTAATGGCCATGACCGGATCAATGCCGGCTTCAACCGCCAGGCGCAGGTTCTTATTGATATGACCGCCATTGATAATATCTCTGGGCTCCCGGTCATCCGTACAGAACAGACAGCGGCGGGCATTGGCAGCATTGACCCCTTTCACCAGTTCCAGAAGATCCTTGCAGGCGGAACCCTCACGAATCTGGACATACATACCCATCCGGATTCGGTCCAGCATCGCTTCAATACTGGAACACTCATGATCGGTTTTAATACCGGCCATGGCATAGGCCTGAAGATCCAACCCTGTCAGGCCAGGGCTATGGCCGTCAGCAATATAACCGTGATCGTGAGCCAGTGTCACTTTGGCCAGCATGGCATCGTCACCATTGATGACGGCAGGGAAGTCCATGACCTCGCCAACCCCCAGAACATCCGGATGGTTGATCAGTTCAGCCAGATCTTCTGCCATTAATACTGCCCCTGCTTCTTCAAAAGGTGTTGCCGGAACGCAGGAGGGCAGCATGATCTTCACGTTAAGCGGCAGGTTCTCTGATGCATCCAGCATATAGCGAATACCATCAAGACCGCAGACATTGGCGATTTCATGGGGGTCAGCAATGATAGTGGTGGTACCGTGAGGCAGCACAATACGGGCAAACTGGGGTGGTGTGATGGACGACGACTCAATATGAACATGACTGTCAATCAGTCCGGGCATGACAATGCCACCGTTGGCATCAATGATTTCACAGGCTTCATAATCCCCGATACCGATGACTTTGCCCATGCCCAGGGCCAGTGGCCCATCAATGAGACGCTGATTAAATACATCCACCACTTTACAGTTGATGATCAGTGTATCTACCGGGATTCGGCCTGCGGCCATATCGATCAGTTGTTTCATGTTTCAGGAATATAGGTCAGGTATACACTCCTTGTGTCCACGACGCAGGTCGGCTTCCTTCGGAAACCGGCCTGCGCCATGATTGCCTTACAGGGTTTTGTGACAGCCCCGCAGAGCGTAGGAGTGGGGTTAGTTGTTATTCAGCGGCGCTGAGTACCGGATTAAAGACGTTCTGCTCGGCAAAACTCACTGCACCCAGATCCGTCATGGCATAATCCGGAATGGCCGTGATTTCCAGACAGCACATATAGAAGATCGGGTCAGGCAGGTCACAGCCCAGTTCCCGTGTCACTGCCTTCATCTTCCGTTCTGCTTCTGCCATCGCTTCAGGGCTGATATCGGAGGTAATGCCACAGATAGGCAGATGGATGAAATCCATGACTTCACCGTCTTTGACAATGACCTGACCGCCACCTTGCTCTGCCAGGTAATTGATGGCAATGGACATATCTTCAGAGTTTGTGCCAATGCAGACAATATTGTTGTCATCCGGTGCCTTGGAGCTGGCCATGGCGCCGGCTTTCAGCTTCCAGCCGGAAACAAAGGCAACCGGTTTGTTGCCATTCTTGCCAAACCGTTCAACCACCGTGGCGTAGAGTACGTCGTTGTCAACATCCGGCAGCACCACGCCATTTTCCACCTTCAGTTGTACATCCCGGCGGCGGCGGACAAAAGGCACATCAAAGTCCACTTCCATGGACAGCACATTGACCTTGTCTGCTTTCAGATCGGTGAATACCTTCATATCAGCCGGGGTAATGGCTGGGATTTTC
>NZ_JAHHPP010000289.1 GCF_024606265.1 Endozoicomonas sp. SESOKO1 | reverse complement strand
TTGAAACAGAGCAATCGATAGCCGTTATGCCGTTGACCTCACTGTGTTCATTTGCTACAAACCCGGCACCAATACCGGCAGCTGCTAAATTATTCGTTGTGTTGACATGGCTATTCAGGGCGACAAGCCCACTGACCTGGCCATTAGCAGGCGGGTGCAATCTGCCCACCTGCCCACCGCCAATGGCACCATTCCCATTTTTTCCAGTAGTTGTGACCTGACTGTTGACGACAGTGAGTTGTTTTATCCGGCCAGTGACCAGCCCTCCACCGATAGCGGCTGAAGCAGAGTCTCCTGTGCTGGTAACCTGACTGTCTGCAACGGTCATGCGCTCAATGTCACCATCAACCCATCCTGCCCCGGCTCCGGTATAGGTGTTATGCCCTGAAGTAGTGACTGAGCAGTCAACAATCTCAATGTCTTTCAGAACGCTTTGTTCACCCTGTAACCCGGTAATTACCCCAGCGGTGCTGGCTGCGGATTTACCCCCTTGCCTGGTTGAAACGTTGCCATGTTCAACCCGAACACCACTGACGACAGATCCACCGGACATTTCACAGGCCAATACGGCAGAGTGCTGTTTGTCTGGTTGATCAATGGTGGTATTGGCAATACGCAGGTTCTTAACGTGGGCCCCGAACCCGAGTTCATAGAACAAACAGTCCTTCAAATCGCTTATGGTATGGCACCCACCGTCGTAATAACCCTGAAATGGCGTAGTGTCATTGCCAACCGGAACACTGGTGTTATGGCTGAAGCTGCGCTTCTGTTGATAATAGGCGTCCATGGGAAAGCTGTCATTACGCCCGATTTTGCCCAGTGTTGCACTATCTTCAACGGGTATCGGGTTGTTCCTGGCCCCGGGCCTTCCTTCTGCTGGCAGGGCCGCAGCCCCTGCCAGCCGGTCCATCGCCATCAGGGTGGCGGTTGCCATGGCCGGACCTGATACCCGGCTTGTTGTGCTGGAAGCGGTTGCCGGCTTGCCGGGCTTTTCATCTTCCTTTTTTTTATCAGTGACCTTTTGCGAAGAGTGTTTTGACACATTTTCTGAACCATGGGTTGGCTCTTTAT
>NZ_JAHHPP010000288.1 GCF_024606265.1 Endozoicomonas sp. SESOKO1 | reverse complement strand
TGTGTTCAATCTGGGGCATGGCATTCACCAATACGTTGAGCCGGAAAAGGCGGGTGCATTTGTGAATGCCGTACATGAACTGTCTGCCCCATTTCATGCTTGCCCATAAGGACATTAGCAGCGAAAACTCTGTACTTCCTCTACCTTAACGCGGCTGCTACTGGCCGCTATCACAATGCCTCTTCACGGTCGATGGCCCTGTGGCCGATATCGGTACGGTAGTAAACATCTTTCCAGTCAATAGCCTTTACCGCTTTATAGGCTTGCTCTTGCGCTTCTTTTGCGGTATCACCCAGAGCGGTTACACAGAGTACACGACCACCGTTGGTCAGGGTCTTGCCCTCTTCAACACGGGTTCCGGCCAGGAAGACTTTGGCATTGCTGACATTGTCGATGCCCGTGATTTCATCCCCCTTGCGGTAGGCGTCAGGATAACCACCGGCGGCCATGACCACACCAAGGGCGGTGCGGCTGTCCCACTCAATATCTGCCTGATCCAGCTGGCCCCGGGTACCGGCCAGGCACAGTTCTACCAGACTGGATTTCAGGCGCATCAGGATGGGCTGGGTTTCCGGGTCACCAAAACGACAGTTGTATTCCAGTACCCTGGGCGTGCCCTTGGCATCAATCATCAATCCGGCGTAGAGAAAGCCTTTGTATGGCATGCCTTCGCTGGCCATGCCCTGTACCGTTGGGATGATGACTTCCTCCATGGCACGGTCATGAATCGCCTGGGTCACTACCGGGGCAGGAGAATATGCGCCCATCCCACCGGTATTCGGGCCTTTATCGCCATTGTCACGGGCCTTGTGATCCTGGCTGGTGGCCATGGGCAGGATATTCTTGCCATCCACCATAACGATAAAACTGGCTTCTTCGCCGGTCAGGAACTCTTCTATCACCACGCGGTGGCCCGCTTCACCAAAGGCATTGCCAGCCAGCATGTCCTCAATAGCATCAAACGCTTCCTGCTCAGTCCGGGCAAGAATCACCCCTTTACCGGCAGCCAGGCCATCCGCTTTTACGACAATAGGTGCCCCCTGTTGTTTGACGTAGGCTTTGGCGGGTTCAATATCTGTGAAGTTCTGGTAGGCGGCGGTGGGAATGTTATGGCGGGCAAGGAAATCTTTGGTGAAGGCCTTGGAGCCTTCCAGCTGGGCCGCTGCCTGTGACGGGCCGAATATTGCCAGCCCTGCCTGTTCAAACTGGTCAACAACGCCAGCCACCAGTGGCGCTTCCGGACCGACAATGGTCAGGCCAATGTTTTCTTTCCGGGCAAACTCGACCAGCCCGGCGATATCCAGTACATCGATATCAACATTGGCCACTTTGTTTTCAGAAGCGGTGCCGGCATTACCGGGAGCAACAAACACTTGTGTAACATGGTCGTCTTGAGCCGCTTTCCATGCCAGGGCATGCTCCCGCCCGCCATTACCGATGATCAGCACTTTCATAAAGGATGTCCTTTTTTTAAACCACAGAGACCACAGGGTGCACCAAGGTTTTCTTTTTGTGATGTCTGCTGGGGAAAATTTTTTCTCGAAGGCTGAACCTGTTCTTCAGCCTTCCTGTTTTGAACCATCGGAAGGCACGATTTCCAGCGCCCGGCAACTGCAGGGCAAAGCCCTTTCCTATAACAATATTGCCGACACCGATGCGGCCCTGGAATGCGTCAAGGCATTTGACCAACCAGCCTGCGTGATCGTCAAGCACGCCAACCCCTGCGGTGTGGCAACCGGCACAGACATTCTTGAAGCCTACAACCGCGCTTACGAAACCGACCCAACGTCGGCGTTCGGCGGCATTATCGCCTTTAACCGCAAGCTGGATATGGCGGCGGCCCGCACC
>NZ_JAHHPP010000287.1 GCF_024606265.1 Endozoicomonas sp. SESOKO1 | reverse complement strand
TGGTGGCAATGCTGGCAGCACTGACACTGAGCATACTGTTGCCATCCAGGTCACTGTCGTTGGCAACGACATCGACGACAACGCTGTTGTTTTCCCAGGTGGTGTCAATATCGGCGGTGGCCACTGGTGCGTCGTTGGTTCCAGTGACGGTAATGGTGGTGATGGCATCCGAAGTCATACCACCATCGTCACTCATGTTGTAATGAATAGTGATGACAGCTGACTCACCGGTGGCCAGATGATCAAAATCAGCCCCGGGAGCAAACTGTAGCCGGTTATCAACAATCGTGACAGAGCCCTGACCATTGATAACATTGCCCAGGTTATCGACAATCTCAGCACTGTTGAGGCTGAAATTGGCGGGGCTATCACCCAGATCCGGATCGACATCATTTGCCAATACATCGATGGTCAGAACATGGTTTTCATGGCTGTCATCAACATCGTCACGGGCTTCAGGCGCTTCATTGATATCATTAACTGAAATGTTAATGGAGACATTTTTACTGAGACCAGCCTGGTTGGTCACTTCGACGGTTAAGCTGTAGCTATCCCTGCTTGCATGATTCAGGGGACCGGTAACAAGCAGTTCGCCGGTTGCAGGGTCGATGGCAAAGGTGTTGTCTTCATTACCTTGGGTGATGGCAAACGTGATATCACCTGAATCGCTGGCAGAAACTTGACCTATCACAGTAGAGCCATCTTCAGGGACGTTTTCATTAACGTTAAAGTTTTGATTTTCAATGACAGGAGCACTGACGGGAGCACTGACGGGAGCAATAACGGGAGAAATTAGTGGGTTGTTGCTCAGCTGGCTAATTAAGTTGTTTACCTGTTGACTGGGCTCGTTACTCCCTGATTGGGGCTCCGGATTTTGATTGCTTTCCTGCTCAATGGCAGGTGTTCGGGAAATTACCCGTGATTCTACATTACTTATAATGGGTTGATCTGGTGTTCTCTGGCTTGAATCATCGTCATTTGATTGATTTTCTGGTGAGTCACTAATTTGATTGATTTCTTCAATTTGATCACCATTTTCCTGAATATTTATTTCCTGGTCACTTTTTTCCAGGTCATTTTTTTTCTGATCATTTATTTCCTGGCCGCTTTCTTCCTGGTCGCTTTCTTCCTGGTCACTTTCTTCTTGATCGCTCTCTTCTTGATCATCCTCTTCTTCTGAATCCTCTGGATCAACGCTATTAATGAGCTCTGGCCCCATCACCATTTGTTGTGCAATCGGAATAGTCAGTGTTTGTCCATTTAATAAACTGATAACAACTGCTGCACCGGACTCATTGTTAATAACTTCGTTAAGGTAAATAGGGTCACCAACATTTTTAATTATAATATTCCCATTAGAATCAACAGCCTCAATAGATTTGGTGGTATCGGTGACATATCCAATTATGGGCATGCTGTTAGAATTCATCAGGTTACCTCTTCCGCTAAGGTGTTGTCCGGATTATTTTCAGTTTTTCAGGTGATTCAGTAATTGTAGTTGTTTGTGTTGGATAATAGTTTGTCAAAATATCGGCCGATACAGATCAAGATTCAGTTAAATTCACTACTGTCCGGTTAAAAATTTGAACGTCATTGTGGGTGCAGGGTGCACGCATGAGTACTCACATTTCCAGATCAACAAACCCCAATGAGCTGTTATTCAATACGACAATTTTTAATTGCAGGTTATAGGGCTTCAGGGTCAGTAGATCACCCATCAGTATGGAAGAACCGCCATCACCACAAAACGCAATAACCTGCCTTTGCCGGTCAACCATTTGCGCTCCCAAAGCCCGGGCCAGGGCGTTTGTCATTGAGCCATGATTGAATGAGTCTATTAAACGTCGATGCCCATTGGTTTTATGTTGGTAGCGGAACTGCGTTTGAATTGCCACAGGCAGAATTTAAGCATCGTCTGGATAGCACTGCCAGAGAACGGCCTTTGATCAATTGCGTTCTCGATGGTGTAGGTCGTGATGACCTGATGGCGGGCCACCAGAGTAACCATATTTCTGTAGCATATGTGCCCGGGCGGTGATTCAGAGTATGCGTGTTCATCTGGCTGGTTCAGCTGAAATCTGAACTGAATAAATGTCCCGGGCATGGGGATAGCCCATGCCTGTTTCACAGCCTTGCTCATACACTGGACGGTTTCAGTTTATTAATTTCCACCTGTCCAGCTACAAAAATTATTCAACCGTCACGCTTTTGGCCAGATTGCGCGGCTGATCAACATCGGTACCCTTGATAATCGCCACATAATAAGAGAGCAATTGCAGGGGAATAGTATAAAGAATCGGGGCAACCACTTCCGGCACCTCATCCACTGGCAGAACCCGGACACCTTCGGTCTCGGTCAGGTTGGCCTGTTTATCCGCAAAGACAAACAGCTGTCCGCCTCTTGCCCGCACCTCTTCCATATTGGATTTCAGTTTTTCCAGCAGGTCGTTGTTCGGTGCCACCACAATTACCGGCATATCGTTATCGATCAATGCCAGTGGGCCATGCTTCAGTTCACCGGCCGCGTAGGCTTCTGCATGGATATAGGAAATCTCTTTAAGCTTCAGAGCCCCTTCCATGGCGATGGGATACTGGGTTCCACGGCCCAGGAACAGACTGTGATGCTTATCGGCAAAGGCTTCCGCCATGGCTTCAATGTCATCACTTAGTACCAGTGTACTCTTCAGGATGTGTGGCAGGTTCCGTAATGCTGAAACAACATTGGATTCCTGTTCCGGGGTCATTCCCGTATGACGGCCAATCGCCGTCACCAGCATCAGCAATGCCGTTAACTGAGTGGTAAATGCCTTGGTAGACGCTACGCCAATCTCTGCACCGGCCCGGGTCATCATGGCGATATCCGACTCCCGCACCATGGAAGAGCCCGGCACATTACAAATGCTCAGTGAAGCCATATAGCCCAGTTCTTTCGCCAGTTTCAATGCGGCCAGCGTATCGGCTGTCTCACCGGACTGGGAGATGGTGACAAACAAGCAGTCTTCAGGCACAAAGAATTTCCGGTAGCGGAACTCAGAGGCAATCTCGACACGGCAGGGAATACCCGCCAGCTCTTCAAACCAGTAGCGGGCCACCATGCCGGCATGGTAACTGGTTCCGCAGGCGACGATCTGAACGACGCGGGTTTTACTGAGAATCTCCCGGCCTTCCTTGCCCAGGATATCGAGATTCAGCTGATGCTCGCCCAGGCGACCTTCCAGGGTATTGGCGATGGCTTCCGGCTGCTCGTGAATCTCTTTCAGCATGTAGTGGCGGTAAGGGCCTTTATCGCCGGCATCATGTTCAATATCACTGTCCCTGGCCTCTCGCTCAACCGGGGTGCCAGTCACATCCAGAATCGTCACCCCGTTGCGGGTCACTTCCGCTACATCGCCTTCTTCCAGGAACATGAATCGGCGGGTAACCGGGAACAGGGCCAGCTGGTCGGAAGCGATAAAGTGTTCGCCAATACCGACGCCTATCACCAGTGGGCTGCCGGAACGGGCGACAACAAGACGTTCATTGTCGTTGCAGTCCATCACCACCATGCCATAGGCACCTTCCAGCCTGGCTACCGTTTTCTGCACGGCGTTCAGCAGTGAGTTACTGCCCTTGAGTTCCAGGCTGACCAGGTGGGCAATAACTTCCGTGTCGGTATCCGAGGTAAAGACATAGCCTTCACCCTGCAGAAACACTCTCAATGCTTCATGGTTTTCAATAATGCCATTATGGACAACGGCAATATGATCTTCTGATACGTGAGGGTGGGCATTACGCTCACTGGGTGCCCCATGGGTGGCCCAGCGGGTATGGGCAATGCCGGTACCGCCCCGAAGCGGGTTCAGGGAAACCGCCTCAGCCAGTTCAGATACCTTGCCGGTACGCCTTTCTCTGTGAAGCTCACCATTGGCATTAATGATGGCGATACCTGCTGAGTCATAGCCCCGGTATTCCAGACGACGAAGCCCTTCCAGCAGAATATCTGCTACATCTCTTTGCGCTACAGCACCAACAATCCCACACATAGTTGTCGATCCCTTGGGTCATCATAAACGTTGCAAAAATCATCAGGGAGTGGCTGACGTGAGAGTCATCTCCCCCTTCCTGTAAATCTCAGTCTTTCTTTACCGGGCGCTGCCAGCCTTCAATATTGCGCTGCTTGCCACGTGCCACGGCCAGCTGTTCATCGGGAATATCTTTGGTAATGGTGGAACCCGCACCGGTGGTTGCACCGCGGCCAATGGTCACAGGAGCCACCAGCGAACTGTTGCTGCCGATAAAAGCACCATCGCCAATCACAGTCCTGAATTTATTGACACCATCGTAATTGCAGGTAATGGTGCCAGCACCCACATTAACGTCATCGCCGACTTCACAGTCGCCCACATAGCTGAGGTGATTGACCTTGCTGCCTTTGCCAATAACAGTTTTCTTGATTTCCACAAAGTTGCCGACCCGGGCTTTTTCCTTAAGTTCGGTGCCTGGTCTCAGGCGGGCAAAAGGGCCAACCTCGCATCCTGCAGCGACAACTGCATCTTCAAGAATAGAGTGAGCTTTAATAACGGCACCTTCCCCGATAACAGAGTTGCGAATCACACAACCGGGTTCGATATAAACGTTATCTGCCAGCTCAACCTTGCCTTCGAGAACCACATTGATGTCCAGGGTAATGTCATGGCCAGTCTTAACGTCACCACGAATATCCAGACGTTGTGGGTCAATGACCGTGACGCCATTAACCATCAGGTTCTTGGCCAGCTGCAGCTGGCGGGCACGTTCCAGCTCCATCAGCTGGACACGGCTGTTAACACCTTCAACTTCAATAGGAAGCTGCGGCTGGACATGAATGACCGGAGTGTCTTCGGCCACGGCCATGGAAACAATGTCAGTGAGATAGAACTCATGCTGCACGTTTTCATTCTTCAGATTGCTTACCCAGCTGCTCGCCTTATTGCCGGGAATAGCCATGATGCCGGTATTCACTTCATTAATGGCCAGCTGCTCAGGGGTGGCATCCTTATCCTCAACAATGGCCTGAATATTGCCAAAACCATCGCGGATAATCCGGCCATAACCGGAAGGGTTGGCCAGGTTAATGGTCAACAGGCCCAGACGCTCGCCGTTACTGGCTGCCAGCAGTGACTGCAGGGAAGAAGAGTGAATCAGGGGAACGTCACCATAGAGCACCAGCACCACATCCGCACCTTTACAGCCCGGCAGTGCCTGCTGCACAGCATGGCCGGTACCCAACTGCTCTTCCTGAATCACCCAGTTCAGATCGTAATGGCCAAGGGCCTTTTTTACCTGCTCAGCCCCGTGACCAATCACCACATGAATCTTGCCGTTACCGACTTTCTTCTGCGTGTGCTGGGCACTGAGGATGACATGTTCCAGCATGGGTTTGCCGGCAATACGGTGCAATACCTTTGGCAGGCTGGATTTCATGCGGCTGCCCTGCCCGGCAGCAAGAATAACGATATCAGCTCTCATGGTAGCCTCGGTCTACAAAGTGCCCTTACGGGAGCATCTGCTTTTTAACTGTTTCGTCTGGAAAGGCAAAAACAAAAGCGGCATCAGGCATACAGCCTGATCAATCAGTGTGTTCTTTGGGAGAAAAATACCAGAACAGAGGTCATGTTTCTCTGAAATGTCAGGAATAGTCAGCCATTGGAGTCATTGGAATAACCTGCCACTTTTATTCAGACTGGGAAAATGCCGCCGCCCGCCACCCGCTGCCCGCAAAAGTACAAGTGGTTCCAGCTTTTCGGGAAGCGGGCGGCGGGTAGCGTCTGTAGAAATGTCGAAGTTATTTCAGGA
>NZ_JAHHPP010000286.1 GCF_024606265.1 Endozoicomonas sp. SESOKO1 | reverse complement strand
CACCGGATGATGTGGTTAAGGAGTACCAGGCAATCAACGCAAGACGGGAGCTGGCGCATTTTAAGGGACAATGTTGCCTCCTGGGGCTACCCTTGGCTGGCAAGTGGGTCACACCGGGTGAGGTCATTAAGGATTTCCCGGAGAGTCCGGAAGGCAAACTGGGAATGGCGTACTTTAAGCAACAATGCTTCCTCCTGGGGCTGCCGTTGCATGGCAAGAAGATCACAGCAGACAGCGTGGTTAAGGATTATCAGGCAGTCAATGCAATACTGGAGCTGGCGCGCTTCAAGGAACAATGTTGCCTGATGGGACTACCGTTACATGGGCGGCAGGTCTCGCCGGATGAAGTGGTTGCGGATTTCCCGGACAGCCCCGAAGGCAAGCTTGGGATAGCGCGCTTTAAGGAACATTGCTGCCTGAAGGGGGTGCCGTTGCATGGCCGACAGGTCATACCGGAGGTTGTGGTTAAGGATTTTCAGGCCATCGGGGCAAAACTGGAGCTGGCACGCTTCAAGCAGGTCTGTTGCCTTTGGGGGGTAGCGGTGAATGGCCAGGAGGTCATGCCGGGTGACGTGGTCAGGGACTTTCCGAACAGTCCGGAAGGCCGTCTGGGAATAGCCCGCTTCAAAGCGGAATGTTGCCTGAGGGGGCTGCTGTTGAACGACCAGCAGGTCACACCGGAGTCGGTGATCAAGGATTTTGAACACGGTGGCTGGTTGCTCGAAAGGGCTATTTTTTATTCTCAGCTGGCGTTGAATGCAAGAGTGTTGGATAGCGCCTATCTGGATAACCAGAAAGTATTGGAAGCGTTTAATAAGGCACCCGGGGATCATTCTTCAAGGGAAGTTGAATTCCTGATGCAAAGGTTGAAACAACCCCGGCGGTACGATGAGGACAGTGAAGCGCAGGATGTCATGCAAAAGGCCTGGCAAATCATAAACAACGTATCAATCAGGGGCGATCAGCAACACCGGCAGCAATGTATATTGAAATTCATGGCCATGCACCATGAACTGTCAATTAATCATCAAGGCGTTTCGGCAGAACAGGTATTGCAATCCATCAAAACACTGAGGCCTTCATTTCAAAGTTCACGCTTACGTTTTTTCTTCATGGCGCATTGCCATATCACCAGACTGCGTATTGATGGACGAGAAATCACTGAGAAGCAGGTAATGGCCGACCTTCAGCATTTTCCTGCCGGAAGCAACCTTCGCCATGCTTTAGGTTGCTGGTTTGAACAATTCAGCTCTGAAGCCAATATCATGCATGGGGTGCTGTTTGACTGGAAAAATACCATTGCCCTGAGGCAAGACAGGGACAGTTATGAATACGCCAACTCTGCCAGTCAACATGCGGCTTCCCTTGCCATTAGTCGAGCGTACCCCGTATCACCCGGACAATGTACCGACAACGCCTGCCTGTCCATTGATGGAGACAGGCAATCAGCCAATGGTGTAAATGCACTAACGTTAAAAACACTGGAGATTATTCAGGAAATCAATGGTTGTTATAGCCGTCCACCTATTCTGATTACCGGTTCGTATGCACGTTTTTTACAGAACCTCTGCTCACACTTTAATGATATTGACATCATCTGTACGACAGAAAAGTCTGCCAGAACACTCTTGCAAAAGCTGCGTGCGCTGAATGAGCAGAGGGAATCAGAAATCCCCCAAAGCATCATCATCTGGCCAATCCCGGGGTGTCAGGCGATTAAACTGCCATACGCTTACAGTATTCAACTCAAAAACGGTGATTTAGGCAGGAATGCAATAGGGTTTCATATCAATGTAGACCCCAGGGTAAACCATGAAAATGAGGTGGGATTGGCCCTGCACGTCCCCGGCGTTGAGAGGCCGGTAAGGTGTTTGTCGTTTGCTGAAGAAACCGGGTTACTGAACGATACGCTGGGATACCTTGTTGATAACCTTGAACCCCTGACCGAGAAATTGCAAAAAGGGGCGAAGATTGATTTGCCTCGAACCATTCTTTTTAACAACCCCCAAAACACTGGGGAGCGTATTTATGGCTTGCTTATGCGCTCGCTGCTTACCCTGAATAAAGCCAGGCAGTTTATCGCCCTGTACTCTGAAGCTAAGGCCGGAAAAACCGGAAAACCGGACTGTTGGACTGACCAGCTTAAAGAGGAACAACAACGCCTTCATACACTGACTGAGAAGCTTCAGATGAAATTGACTGGCCATGTTTGCCGTAATGATTTTGAGCGCAGAGTGAACGGCTGGCTATCGACAGCTCGGGGTGTGAATGATTACCAGGTCAAGAAGAAAACATTTATCAGGACACTGCTTGCGATAATCCACCCTGAATAAGGATAAGCCCCGAAATAAGTTCCCTGTTTTGTTCACCACAGAGGCGCAGAGTACACAGAGAAAAAGCCTTTCTTCTTCCTCTGTGTACTCTGTGCCTCTGTGGTAAAAAATCTTGCTGTGATGATAGACGGGTGAACCTAATAATTTTTTTGAGGTCAAACGGCGGTATTTATAGTCCGATGTGCAGGGTTTTATTCTGAAAACGACCGCATCAACCTATTCCAGTCCAGAAGCTTCTGGCTGGAGAGAGCAAGCCAGATCAAGCGGTTCCAGACATTCCAGAAGTACATTTAACGGCAAAAGAGTCTCAAACCATCAGTTTCACAGAGGTACAGTATCTACTGTGGATAATGGCAAACTTTTTGAAGATGCTTTTTGGAAAAATAAACAATTACAAAGCCGTAAAATTACCTCGGCTGATGTGCTTGCTGCCTATGGAAAGGATATAACGTCTTTGCGAGGTGGTTTCTTCCTGCAAAAACTTTGCTTGCAGAATATTCTTCATGACAACAGAAAAGTCACCCCGGAACAGGTCATTAGGGAATTCAACCGGGTGCCGGATCGACGTAACAAGTACCAATTAGCGACGGGTCGCTTCAAAGCGGAATGTTGCCTGAGAGGGTTGGCGTTGAATGGCCAGCGGGTTACGCCAGATAAAGTGGTTAAAGATTATCAGGCAGCCAACGCATTACTGGAAATAGCGCGCTTTAAGGAACAATGTTGCCTGAGGGGGCTGCGGTTGCATGGCCAGCAGGTCACGCCAGATGAGGTATATAAGGATTATCAGGCACTCGGGGCAACACTGGAGCTTGCGCGCTTCAGGGAATGGTGTCATTTGAGACTCCTGCCGCTGCATGGTCGGCTGGTGACACCAGATGCGGTGGTTAAGGGGTTTCCGGATAGTCCGGAAGGCAAGCTGGGGATGGCACGCTACAAAGCCGAATGTTGCCTGAAGAACCTGGCGTTGAATGGCCGGGAAGTCACACCGGATGCGGTGGTTATGGATTATCGGGCAGTAAATGCAACGCAGGAGCTGGCGCGCTTCAAGGCAGAATGTTGCCTGGGGGGGCTGTTGTTGGATGGCCAGCCGGTAACACCAGATACGGTGGTCAGGGATTTTCCGGATAGCGCGGACGGCAGGCTGGGGATGGCCCGCTTCAAAGCGGAATGTTGCCTCAGGGGCCTGCCATTGCATGGCCAGCTGCTCTCACCGGATGCTGTGGCCAGGGATTTCCCGGATAGTTCAGAAGGTAAACTGGGGTTAGCGCACTTTACAGAGCAATGCTTCCTGAGGGGGCTGCGGTTGAATGGCCAGCAGGTCACATCCGATGGGGTGGTTAGGGGTTTCCCGGACAGTCCGGAAGGTAAACTGGGAGTAGCGCGCTTTAAGGAACAGTGTTGCGAGATGGGCTATTTATTGAACGGCCAGCAGGTTACACCGGATGCGGTGGTTAAGGATTTCAAGGCAGCCAGGGCCACACTGGATTTAGCGCGCTTTAAGGAGCAATGTTGTCTGAGACGCCTGCCGTTGAATGGTCGGCAGGTCACACCGGATGCGGTGATTAAGGATTTTCCGAATAATCCTGAGGGCAGGCTCGGGGTTGCTCGCTTCAAGGCAGAATGTTGCCTGAGGGGACTGCTGTTGAATGATCAGCAGGTCACACCGGCTGGGGTGGTTAGGGAATATCAGGCGGTCAGGGCAACACTGGAGCTGGCGCGCTTCAAAGCAGAATGTTGCCTGGGGGGGCTGTTGTTGAATGGCCAGCCAGTCATGCCAGGTAAGGTGGTCAGGGATTTCCCGGATAGTCCAGACGGTAAACTGGGGGTAGCACGCTTCAAGGCGGCCTGTTGCCTGAGGGGCCTGCTGCTGAATGGCCAGAAGGTCACGCCGGATGCGGTGGTCAGTCATTATCAGGCCGCTAAAGCAATACTGGAACTCGCACGCTTCAAAGCGGAATGTTGCCTGAAAGGGCTGCTGCTGAATGGCCAGCTGGTCACACCGGAAGAGGTGGTTAAGGATTTTCCGGATAGTCCAAAAGGCAAACTGGGGTGCGCACGCTTCAAGGAGCAGTTTTGCCTGAGGGGGCTTCTGCTTAATGGGCAGGAGGTCACACCGGATGCGGTGGTCAGGGATTTTCCGGACACTCCAGATGGAAAGCTTGGGATAGTGCGCTTCAAAGCGGAGTGTTGCCTGAGGGGGGTGGCGTTGAATGGCCAGCAGGTCTTGCCGGAAGCCGTGGTTGAGGATTATGAACGCGGTGGCTGGTTGCTCGAAAGGGCTATTTTTTATTCTCAGCTGGCATTGAATGCAAAAGAATTGAATAACGCCTATCTGGATAACCAGAGAGTATTGGCAGCGTTTAATGAAGTGCCCGGGGATCACTCTTCAAGGCAAGCCAGGTATCTGATTCAAAGCCTGAAACAATCCCGGGAGGACGATGAAACCAACGAATCCCGGGATATTATTCAAAAGGCCTGGCAAATTTTAGGCAACGTATCGGTCACAGACGATGAGCGACATCGACTGCAATGCCTATTGATGTTTATGGCGATGCAGTATGAGTTGTCAATTGATCATCAAACAGTTTCAGCTGGACAGGTATTACAAGCCATCAAGACACTGAGGCGCTCATTTCAGAATTCCCGCATACATTTCTTCTTCCTGGCGCACTGCCATATCAATAGACAGCCTGTTGATGGACGAGAAATCCGTAAGAATCAGGTATTGGAATGCCTTCAGAGTTTTCCTGAAGGAATGAAATTGCGCCACGCGTTAAGCTGCTGGTTTGAACAATGCAGCTCAGAAGCCAGAACCGGGGTTAATGTACGGGTTGATGTACTGGTTAATGCACTGATTAAACGACAAAGTACTTTTGTCACGGGGCAGGACAGTGATGGAAACAGGTCAGCCAATCATGAAAAAAATGCCGGTCATGGGCATGGATATCAGCTCCCCGACGTGATCCCCGAAATAGAGAGCTCTGGCCGAAGCGCAAAGTCTGCAGGAATATCTGTTGACAGTCCTGCCAGTGCGACCCGGACCCTGCAGCAATGGTCAAAAGCTGGCAACCCGGGCTTCCCGGAGCCTCAGGCGCCACGGTTAAATTCACTAACGCTGAAAACACTGGAGATTATTCAGGAAGTCAATGCTTCTTACAGCAGTCCCCCCATTCTGATTACCGGCTCATATGCGCGATTTTTACAGAACCTCTGCTTTTTCTTTAATGATATTGACATTATCTGCACGACAGAAGCGTCTGCCAGAACACTTTTTCAAAAGCTGCAAACCCTTAACACCGACAGGGATTCAGAAATCCCCCAAAGCGTCGTCATCTGGCCAATCTCGGGATGTCAGGAAATTAAACTACCATATGTCTACAATATCCAGGTTAAAGACGGTGATCTGGGTACCAGGGCAATGGGTGTTCAGGCTAGTGTTGACGCCAGGGTAACCGATGAAGCAGCACGGCTGGCTGTTCACGTTCCCGGCGTTGAGAGGCCGGTAAGGTGTTTATCGTTTGCTGAAGAAACCAGATTACTGAACGATACGCTGGAATACCTCGTTGATAACCTTGAACCGCTGACTGAGAAATTGCAAAAAGGGGCGGTATTTGATTTGCCTCGAACCATTCTTTTTAACAACCCCCAAAACGCCGGGGAACGTATTTATGGCTTGCTCATGCGCTTGCTGCTTACCCTGAATAAAGCCAGGCAGTTTATCGCTCTGTACTCTGAGGGAAAAACCGGAAAAGCAGACTGTTGGGCTGAACAGGTTAAAGAGGAACAACGCCTTTATGCACTGACTGAGAATCTGCAAATGAAATTGGCGGGTCATGTTTGCCGTGATGATTTTGAGCACCGAGTGAACGACTGGTTATCGACAACTCGGCATGTGAGTGATTACGAGATAAAAAGGAAGAAATTTATCAAAGCACTGCTTGCGATGATGCATCCTGAATAAGATCGGGTAAACTTGTCACAGGGTCTTTGCAGGCTCTCAGTCTACTTATTTGCCGGTCACCATTTAATCAGGATAGAGACTGAATATTACGCTTACGGTATCAATGATCTACTATTTGGATTCAGGATTTCAGAAAAGAATCAGTACGCCGCAGGCTGTCATTGATACTTTGTTCGTTTTTGCGAATAGGAATAAGGTTTTCAGCGTTGACTCAGGGTAAAGAGTGACCTTTTTACACATCCATTCTTTATAGAATAAAAGCAGGACTCTCCAGTATTTTTGTGCAGGGGTAGCAAAATGACAGATCATGATAAATTGCAGAAATGGTTGATGGCTCGTAGGGATGAGCTGAATACACGTCTGGGTAAAATAAAAAAGGATGCCTCCCGAAAGAACAGTGCAGACTGGTCTGAACAAGCCCAGGAAAGGGAAAACGATGAAGTTATTGATGCACTTGGTAACGAGGCGGTGATTGAACTGGGTAAAATTAACCGTGCCCTTGATCGCATGAATGAGGGAGATTATGGCGTTTGCTTATCCTGCGGAAAGGATATTCCGGTTCAGCGCCTGGAAGTCATGCCTTATGCTGACCTTTGTGTTCAATGTGCAGAGGCCAGGGGGTTGTAAGTGGAGAATCATGAAGCACACAAGACAACCGTCAGGCTTTATGAGCGTGTTTCATGATTTCTCTGATGGAACCTTCTGGCCGAACAGTAATGTCAGGCGGGCCTGGCTGAAGTCTGGTTAAAGTACTCCGACTCCTCTGTAGAGCTGCCTGACTCAATGATCATCGTTTGATAGCTTTCGCAGAAGCTCTGAATGGTTCCGGGGTTTCTGCTATGGAAGCGTTTTTGCCATAACCGGCCCATGGCCGTGATGTCTTCTTTATCAATTGCTTCTATCTGAATACCGGAGCGGTGATAGATAAGCCATGCAATGGCTGTGGCGTAAACCAGGTTGGTGGCAAGTTCATGGTGTGGGTGGGAAAGAAACTCCCGCTGGCTGGCCAGTCCCCGAACCTTGCTGGACAGCTCGGCATGTGGGGCCAGAAAAAAGTCCCAGATATTTCGGTGCATGCGTGGGGAAATCTGATAAATCCCGAGAGCCTGATGATTGGCCAGTTTCAGATGAAAACCAAGTCCGGACTCTATGGCTGCTGTTCCAAGCAGCAGGTTCTCTCCAGTGGGACTCCACATGTCCAGATGCTTGAGTGCGGGGCGGACAACGTAGTGCCTCAGCTCCTTGGCGCATATTCCCATTTGAAAAGTCCTTTTTCCGGGGAGCCCCAGCCTGGGGCTTCCTGTGCCTGAGGTAGGGGCGCTCAGATCCGGGAGTCATTTAACCTGGATCCAAGAGGAATATCGTATCATCCCTGAAATTCTGAACTGATGATAGTCTTATTCGCCGGCAAAATTGCAAAGGGTATAGGTTGGAATGCCTGCTGCATTGAGCCTGTCAGCACCTTTGAGGTCTGGCAGGTTGATGATAGCGGCGGCTTCCAGTGTGCTGGCGCCTGCTTTTCGGATCAGCTGATCAGCAGCCAGCAGTGTGCCACCGGTAGCGATAAGGTCATCCATCAACAGAATTTTTTCACCAGCTTTAATGGTGTCTTCATGCATTTCCAGAACACCTTTTCCATATTCAAGGTCATACTCGACACTGAGGGTTTTGCCCGGTAGTTTGCCTTGCTTGCGAAACAGTATCAGTGGCTTGTTCAGGAAATAGGCCAGTGTCGAACCCAGCAGGAACCCGCGGGCATCCAGTGCACCAATACGATCAAAGGTCTGCTTCTCATAACGCTTCACCATGACATCAATGGTTTTGCGCCATGCTTCCGGGTTTTCAAACAGTGTGGTGATATCCCGAAACAGGATACCTTCGTGGGGCCAGTCCGGTATGGTTCTGATTTGAGTTTGCAGGTATTCCTGAAAGGATGGGCTTTCGTTTGTATGCATGGGAAAGGGCATGCCGCTATCAGTCAATAGAATAAAAATAAGAAACCACCCCAAATGGTAGCTTCTTTAGGGAATAAAGTCAGTTGCCGGTGGCAATCTGGTTGGGTTCCAGTGTTTTTCCGCCAGCCAGGGCGCAGAGTTCAACAGCGTTGCGAATTTCGATTTCCTTGCCCACCGCTGAGATCAGGCCATTTTTCTGGAACCGGGTAAATACACGACTAACGGTTTCTACCGCCAGGCCCAGGTAGTTCCCCATCTCGTTTCTCGACATGGACAGTCGGAACGATTGGGAAGAAAAGCCACGACGACGAAAACGGCTGGCCAGGTTGATCAGGAAGGTGGCAATGCGTTCATCGGCGTTTTTCTTGGAGAGCAGCATCATCATTTGCTGGTCCTCACGGATACGCTTGCTCATCAGGCGCATCAGATGTCGGCGTAGCTCCGGAAATTGATCTGAAAGGGTTTCCAGTTGTTCAAAAGGAATCTCGCAAATCATGGTGGTTTCCATCGCCTGGGCAGAAACCGGGTAGGTATCCGTATCCATCCCGCTCAGGCCAAGAATTTCGCTGGGCAGGTAAAATCCGGTGATTTGTTCCTCACCTTCATTGGTTGCCGTGTAGGTTTTGATAGCCCCGGAGCGAACAGCAAAGACACTGGTGAAAGGGTCGCCTTCCAGAAACAGGTGTTCGCCTTTTTTCAAAGGACGCCCACGCTTGATAATGTGATCCAGCTGATCGATATCCTTAATGCTCAGTGCCAGTGGCAGGCACAATGAGCTGAGGCTGCAGTCTTTGCAGGCCACATGGCTCGGCTGTCGGACGTTGGGCTTTGACGTCATTGAGAGGCCTCAAAGTCGTATTTGCGAAATTCGACACTGTTTATGGAAAAACCAAGTTTATGAAAAATGTTACCGGAGTGTAAATCAGGTATATACGCAAACGGGCATACCTGAACTAGGGGTTTGGTGTTGCTCCGGCAAGGCGTCATAAACTGCGGATGTCCCGATGAACTTTCATCTGCTGTGTCGTCTACCCAGCTCAGGGCTGATCCGTATCGGTCATTGCTCCTGGTGGTTGTTTGTCTTTATCCCCGGAAAATCAACCTGACGTTGTTTTACGTCACAGGATTGGATTTTCATTTGTGGTATTTGACTGACGTGGCAGATTTTGCACTTATGTTTCAAGTAAATCAATGTGATAGTGGTGATAAATACTAATCAATTTCGGTTTTTTCTGATAAATAGGTGTGCAGAAGAGGGTTTTCTGCACTGTGGGGGATGGTTTTCAGGTATTTGTTTGCCGTGGCAGGAGTCTCCGGAGCATTTTTATCGCTCCGGAGTGAACCGCTATTCAGATCACCTTTGAGTAGAGCGACTTTTCTTTCATCCCGGGTTGATAAAGATAGTGGTCGAACTGCATACAGATGTTACGGATCAGTAGCGTTCCTTTGGGCAACACCTCCAGCAAACCATCGCTGTTGAGACTGACAAGGCCATCTTCCCTCATAGGCTTAAGCCTTGCCAGCTCATCACGGAAGTAATCTCTGAATTGAATGCCAAACTGCGTTTCAATATCGCTGAAGTTCAGTTTGAAGTGGCAGATCAGCCGGGTAATCACTGCCTGGCGGACTTTGTCATCATCCGTCATCTTCAGGCCGCGTACCATTGGTAACTGCTGTTCATTGATCATTGAGTAATACTGGGCTTCATCGGTGCTGTTCTGAAGATAAGTATCGCCTACCTGGCTGATGGCAGAGACGCCCATGCCGATCAGGTCGCAGTGGCTATGGGTAGTGTAACCCTGAAAATTCCGGTGCAGGGTACCTTCTTCCCGGGCAATGGCCAGATCATCGTCTGGCAGGGCAAAGTGATCCATGCCGATATAGATGTACCCCTGATCCAGCAGCTTCTCCGTAGCCTGATGCAGGATTTCCAGCTTCATCTCCGGCGCTGGCAGATCCTGCTCATTGATCCTGCGCTGCGGTTTAAAGCGGTGTGGCAGGTGGGCGTAGTTAAACAGGGATAGCCTGTCCGGGGCCATATCAACCACACGATCAATGGTTTCCATAAAACTGCCGGTTGTCTGCAAAGGCAGGCCGTAAATCAGGTCCATATGAACTGATCGGAATGCCATGACTCGGGAAGCGTCGAGAACAGATTGAATCATACTTTCAGGCTGCACCCGGTTAACGGCTTCCTGAACCCTGGGGTTGAGGTCCTGAACACCGATGCTGACCCGGTTGAAACCGAGATCCCTCAGGGTGCCCATCATGGGCCAGTCAACTTCCCTGGGATCCAGTTCAATGGAATAGTCTGCACCATCGTTTTGGATAAGCTGGAAGTGCTGGCTGACATGGCCCATCAGGTCAGTTATCTGATCTCTGCCCAGGAAGGTCGGTGTGCCGCCACCAAAGTGAAGTTGTTCAACCCGCTGTTCGTGGCTGTAGAGTGCTGACTGCATTTCTATTTCACGGAACAGGTATTCCAGGTAAATATTGGCGCGCTCACGGTGCCTGGTCACAATTTTATTGCAGGCGCAGTAATAACAGACATGTGAGCAGAACGGGATATGAAAGTAGAGTGACAGAGGCTTGATGGTGCTGGCACTGGACCGGGCGTTTTGATGATATTTCCGGATATCAAAGCTGCCATCAAACTGCACCGCCGTGGGATAGGAGGTATAACGCGGGCCTGAATGGTTGTAACGGTGAATCAGGTCTTTATCCCAAACTGGTGCACTATTCATCATTGCTCTCGAACGGTAATCTTCATGTCTTGTCAGTCAATGTTTTCGCCTTCAGATCTCTCTTTCGGTGTCGGAAAGTTTAAGGCAAAACAGTCTGTATTACGTCATGATGCTTTTTGATAGTTTAAAAAGATTTTCAGGGTTGTTCCTTGATTGGTGTCAATAAGTAAGAACCGAACCTGCTGTGCCTTAGGGCCTGCTCGCAGGTGGCGTGAAATTTTAAAAGGCAGGGATTCTATCTGCCTTTTGGTTATTAATCGAGCAATCAGTGTGTCGGGTGGTGATTTTATTCTGAACAGGCAGGGGCTTTATAAAATATGATGCAGCGCGGACATCAGCCACTTCTGGTGGGCGCCTGGCATGGACCACAGTCCGAACAGAATGATCAGCAAACCAGCCAGATTACGGGTGATGCTGGCTTGAATGATGCCGCTGAGCTGTCTTGAGAAGGCACCGAGCAGGAACACTGAGGGTATGGTGCCAATACCGAATGAGGCCATTAACAGCGCACCCTGTACAGGGTTTCCCTGGGTGGCGCTCCATGCCAGTGTGCTATAGACCAGGCCGCAGGGTAGCCACCCCCAGAGCATGCCAACGGTGAGGGCATTGGCAACGTTATTTATTGGCAGCAGAGCTTTGGCTTTGGGTTGGATATGTTGCCAGAGTTTGTGCCCGATCTTCTCCAGATAAGTCAAGCCGCGCCACCAACCGGTCAGATAAAGCCCCATGGCGATAAGCATAATAGCCGCAAAATATCGGAGTCCCATCTTTACTTCCGGGCTGATACCTCCCAGGTACCAGCCAATACTGGCCAGCAGGAAAGCAGCGATGCTGTAGCTGGTAATCCGTCCAAGATGATAGGTCAGCATCAGCCAGAAGATCTGTGCACGGGACCTGCCTGCCAGGGAGAGACTGAGGGCGGAAGTAATGCCGCCACACATTCCAATGCAGTGGGCGCTGCCCAGGATTCCCAGGGTTAATGCAGAAAGTAAAGTGGGTACTTCATTCATGGTCATACACTACTGCCTTGTATTTCCCTTGTTGTTGGACTGCTTTTCAGGGGTAGCCTTTGGTGCCTGTGTGCGTTGAGGCTCATCAAAAAGAATGCTGTGTGCCGGTCCTTCAAGGTCGTCAAACTGACCATTATCTACGGCCCAGAAGAACACTTTGATCGCGACACCGATCAGGATCAGGGCCAGAGGGATCAGGATAATCAGGCTTTCCATGGTCAGGCAGCGCCTCCGGGTTCAAGGTGTGCGTAGGCTTCTTCTGATCGGGCCGGTTCATTAACCGGTTTTCCCGGGCGGTTCAGTCGCAGGGCGTTGGCAACTACAATCAGTGAGCTGAGCGCCATACCGGTAGCGGCCATCCATGGGGCAATCATGCCTGCAGCGGCCAGGGGTAGGGCGGCCAGGTTGTAGCCAAGGGACCATGCCAGGTTTTGACGGATGATTTTCCGGGTTCTTACGGTCAGGTTAAAGGCATCGGCCAGTCGCTCAAGGTTGCCACAGATCAATACCGCATCTGCACTGGTGCGTGCCAGGTCAGAGGCATTACCCATGGCCATGGAGATATCGGCACCGGCCAGAACAGGAACATCATTGATGCCATCACCGACCATCAAGACTTTGTGGCCCTGACTCTGCAGCGTCTGGATATAGTGCAGCTTGTCATCCGGGCTGCTTTCAGACTTCCATTGCCGTATACCCAGAGACTCAGCCGTTGCCGCAACCACCGGCTCGGCATCACCACTGAGCAAGGTCACAGTCTTGCCCATCCGGTGCAGCCGTTGGATGGTATGGGCTGCCTCAGGACGCAGGCTGTCGGTAATCCTGAACCAGCAAAGCGGTTGCCAGAGTTCCTGGTCAGTACTTTCTGACATCAGCAGCCACTGTCCATCCTGTTCTGGTGTTGCCACGTTGTCGCAGTGGCAGGCAAAGTCTGGTCGTCCGATACGATAAAAGCGGTTGCCAATGGTGCCTTCTATTCCCTGGCCCGGGTGGTTTTTAACCTCGTGAGCCTGCTCGTGCAGTGACTCAACCGTGTAGAAAAAGGCTTTGGCAATAGGGTGTTCCGAGTGAGCTTCCAGGGCCGCCGCCCGTTGCAGCAACGTTTTTTCAGAGTCGTTGCCGTTATCAACAGGAACCACCTGGCTTAATGACAGTTCACCTTTGGTCAGGGTGCCGGTTTTATCAAAGATCACATGGTCGATGGTTTTCAGGCCTTCAAGAACATGGCCACGGGTCACCAGCAGACCAAGGCGGTGCAGATATCCGGTAGCTGCAGTCAGGGCAGCGGGGGTGGCCAGGGACAGGGCGCAGGGGCAGGTCACCACCAGAACCGACAGGGTAATCCAGAACGCGTCTTCCGGAGCAATGCCGGACCAGCCCCAGTAAACGATAATGGCAACCAGCAAAACACAGGCAACAAACCAGCCGACCACCTTATCGGCAATTTTGGCGATGGCGGGTTTATCCTGCTGTGCCCGCTGCAGCAGCTGGATAATGCCTGCTACCCGGGTCTCTTCGCCCACTTTGCATACCTTCAGCTCAATCGGGTGATCCACGTTGATACTGCTGCACAGCAGTGTGTCACCGAGCTGCTTTTCGATGGGCAGGTACTCTCCGGTCAACATGGCTTCATTCACGCTGGTGGAGCCACTGATCAGAATGCCATCTGCGGGAATGGCATCACCGGGAAGAATTCTAACTTTGTCGTCTGGTTGCAAGTCGGCCACCGGGACGCGCTGATACTGACCGTTGACTTCTTTCAGGCAGCTGGGCGGCAGTAAATTGGTCAGCGCCCGTGCAGCCCTAGCGGTTGCATGGCGGGCACGAAGCTCAAGGTAGCGACCGGTCAGCAGGAAGAAGGTAAACATGGAAACGGAGTCATAATAGACTTCGCCAGAGCCTTCAGAGATGGAGTAAATAGAGCCTTCAGCGATGGAATAAATAGAGCCATCAGCGAGGAAATAAACGGAGAAGGTTGCCCAAAGGCTGGCCAGGTAAGCGCCACCAATGGCAATGGATACCGGAACATCCATGCCGAGGTGCCGTATTTTGATATCCCGCCAGGCCGCCTTGAAGAAAGGTGCGGCAGAATACAAAACCACAGGCGTAGCAATCACGGCACTGAAGATCCGGATCAGGTCCCGGTAAATGTCCGGCATATCCTCACTGATCGCACCGGAATAGAGGGCGATGGCATACATCATCACCTGCATGGCACCGATGCCAGCAACGGCAAGCCGTCGTATAAAGATTCGGTTTTCATTTTTCAGCAGGGCTTCCTGCTGGTCGGCACGCCATGGGAACGCTTTGTAACCGATTTTGTGAATTTCCAGCAGAATGGTGCTTAAGGGGATCTCACTGTTATCCCAGGTGATCTGTGCCTCATGGGTGCTGAGATTGACACTGACCTGGGCAACACCCGCCAGTGCTTCCAGATGGTTTTCCAATAACCAGATACAGGCAGCGCAGGTAATGCCGTCAATCAACAGGCTGGCAGTTAAGCGGTTGTCCTGGCTGTTCCGTTCCTGGCTATAAGTAGCTGGTCCTGCGGGTCTGACAAAATCCTTCTGCACCTCTGCACGGTCATAGATCTGCAGCTCTTCCTGCAGTCGCTGAGTCAGATCCGTGACCTGGTTGGCGCTTTCGGTCCGGTGCCGGTAATAATTCTCCAGACCGCCGGCAACAATGGCCTCGGTCACTGCCTTGCAGCCCGGGCAGCACATGGGCTGAGGTGTTCCTTCAACGTCTGCAAAAAATACCACCGGCTCGCTGACCGGCAGTGTGCAATGAAAGCAACGGGTATCGGTCATCAGGCATCCGGGTTTTTCAGGGTAATTGGTCTTCCCGGTGAGACGACGGCCTCCAGGGTGATCTTCCAGCCGGTCTCATAGCCTACTTCCGGAATCAGCTCATCCAGTGTTTCCAGCTGCAGGTAGTAACGACCGTCAATCAGCGCTTCCAGCTGACCGACATAGACCGGGTTTTGCCCTGGTTGTGCAATGCCAGAGGCTATAGACGATATGCCGAAGGAGCGGGTCAGCGTAATGGCCTTATCTTTGTCTTTAAACACCGGAGACAGAAAACTGAGTTTAAGTTGCTCAGGCCACGCATCCGGGCTTCCCTGCATCTTCACCCTGACTTCACCGATCAGTTCATCAATGGTCAGTATGCCTGCAACGGCCAGGCTTCGGGCATTGTCAATCCGGGTCATGTCCTGGTTGATGGTTTTGCCGTTCTTGTAATAGTCATCAATAACAACACTGTCCTGATGGGTGAAGGCGGTGTAGACCTGAAAGCCTCCCCAGGCAAAGGTGACCATCAGAATACCGACGATGTACCAGGCCCAGGGTTCCCGGTACCAGGGGGTGAAAGGTTCCCTGTTGGTTGAAGGCTGGCTGGCTGGCTGGTTGTCTCTGCCGGTTATTGACTGCGTCATGGTACAGGTTTTTCCTCTATCGTCCGGGCACCATAAATCGGCTTTCAGCGGTAATGGCTTCCAGCCCGGGCTGACTGGAACTGATACTGAAGCGAATTGGCCGGGTGACAGGGGTGCCATCAATCAACGGAGCGATAACCCTGATGATTTCCTGTTCCACAGTGCCAGGTTCTACCACAATGGCGGTTCCGCCCGCTATTTTCAGATTCTCAATACCAGCCACCTGTATTGTGATGTTATGGGGGTGCTGGTCTTTGTTAGCGACTTTCAATGTGAAGATATTCTCCACCTGGTCATCATTGATCACCCGGTAAAGGACATTTCTATCCCTGAGTACTTCCAGTTCCAACGGAACTCGATGGCCAAGGCTGAAGATAAACAGGCAGATCATGATTGATAATGCTGAGCAATACCCGATCAGGCGGGGGCGCAGCCAATGGGTTTTCTTGCCGGAAAGTTCATTGTCAGTGGTGTAGCGAATCAGGCCCTTGTCATAGCCCATTTTGTCCATGATGGTGTCACAGGCATCGATACAGGCGGCACAGCCTATACACTGGTATTGAAGTCCATCACGGATGTCGATACCCGTAGGACAGACCTGTACGCAGACACTGCAGTCCACACAGTCTCCAAGCCCCATGGTTTTGTGATCAGCGCTTTTCCGGCGCGGACCACGCTGTTCACCACGATGCTGGTCGTAAGCAACCACGAGTGTATCGTTATCGAACATAACGCTCTGGAAGCGGGCGTAAGGACACATGTAAATACAAACCTGCTCCCGCAGGTAGCCGGCATTACCGTAGGTTGCCAGGGTGAAAAAGCCGAGCCAGAAAGTACCCCAGGGCGCCACATCGTAGGTGGCTATGTCCACAATCAGTTGCCGGACAGGGATAAAATATCCGACAAAGGTGAGTGCTGTGGCAAAGGCGATACTTAGCCAGAGACTATGTTTGGCACTTTTGCGCAGAAATTTCCCGACGGACATGGGTTCCTTGTCCATCTTCATTCTGCGGTTGCGCTCACCTTCAGTGATTCGTTCGGCCCACATGAACACCCAGGTGAACACGCTCTGGGGGCAGGTGTAGCCACACCAGATTCGTCCGGCAAATACCGTTAATGCAAACAGGCCAAAGGCACAGATAATCAGTAGCCAGGAGAGCAGGATAAAGTCCTGGGGCCAGAAGGTGGTGCCGAAAATATGAAACTGACGGGCAGGCAGGTCAAACAGTACCGCCTGACGGCCATTAAGGTTGATCCAGCAGGTGCCAAAAAAAAGTAAGAAAAGGAATGTTCCGCCAGCCAGGCGAAGCGTCCGGAAGTGCCCGGAGAAGCTCCTGGTATAGATCTTCTCAGGCTTCTGATAAAGGTCGATCAGTTCCGGTTCCTGGTTGGCATTGTCTTTATTCATAGAGCCCAAATATGCCGGTAAGGTTTTATGGATTTTGAATCCCACGGTACTTCGTGGGAATGCATACCGGAGGTGTTCCCCGCACTCTCCTTGTCTCTGTGCCTCCCTCCGTGGTGAGCAGATCATTCAGCCATATGAGTCAGGCTGTAGACGTAAGCCGTCACCAGGTGAACCTTCTCTTCACCGAGAATGTCGTTCCATGGTGGCATAACGCCATTTCGTCCCTGACGGATGGTGTATTCCACCTGGACCTGACTGGAGCCGTACAGCCAGATATTGTTGGTCAGGTTTGGCGCACCCAGGGCAAGGTTTCCTGTGCCATCGGCGTTATGACAGACGGCGCACGTCGTGCTGAAAATCGTTTTGCCCGCATCCAGGTTCGCTTCGCTGGCACCGGTAGCGATGCCGGAAAGTTCACGGGTATAGCTGGCAACCTGCTTCACGCCTGTATCACCGATCACGGCACCCCATGCCGGCATCTGCCCCTGACGACCGTGGGCAATACTGGCCTTGATAGCATCAGGCGTACCACCGTAAAGCCAGTCACCGTCAGTAAGATTCGGGAAGCCGAAGTTACCGCCGGCATCCATACCGTGACAGAGGGCGCAGTTGTTGATAAATACCCGCTCACCCATTTTCAGAGCCCTGGGGTTTTTAATCAGTTCGTCAATGGGGGTGGCGGCATAACGGGCAAATTCTGGCGCATATTTGCGGTCATGCTTCAGCTGATCCTGTTCCAGCTCGTTAACCTGAGTCCAGCCAAGGACGCCTTGCCACTTGCCCATGCCCGGGTAAAGAATCAAATAACCCACGGTAAATACCAGGGTGGCCACAAACATGATGAACCACCAGTGGGGCAGTGGGTTATCGTACTCTTCGATACCATCATAGGCATGACCGGTGGTCTCTTCCGTCATCTCCTTGCGCTGGGCCTTACGGGTTGAAAACAGAACCCAGGTGACCAGTACAAGGCAGGCGGTGGTCAGTAATACGATCCACCAGTGCCAGAAATTACTCATCGTTATGCTACTCCTCTTTTCCGGGAGTTCTTATGGGTTTCCCGGTGGCTGCCTGTGGCATCGGTATTGACAGCACCCTCTTGCGGGTCATCCGCAAAAGGCAGGGAAGCGGCTTCTTCAAAATCGCCTTTACGTCTGCTGCTGTATGCCCAGAAGACCACCGATAGAAATGCGATCAGGGCGACCAGTGTCGCCAGTCCTCGAATCGTATTGATATCCATCAGCGCTTACTCGAAATAACAGTGCCCAGTCCCTGGAGATAAGCCACCAGGGCGTCCAGCTCGGTTTGACCTTTCACGGCATCCCTGGCACCGGCAATATCTTCATCGGTGTAAGGAACACCCAGGGTCCGTAATGTTTCCATCTTCCTTGCGGTCAGCTTGCCATCCAGTTGGTTATCAGCCAGGAATGGGTAAGCGGGCATGATGGACTGAGGCACCAGGTCACGTGGGTTAATCAGGTGAGCACGGTGCCAGTCATCAGAGTAACGACCACCAACCCTGGCAAGGTCCGGACCGGTACGTTTGGAACCCCAGAGGAATGGGTAGTCATAAACGGACTCGCCAGCGACCGAGTAGTGGCCATAGCGCTCAACCTCGGCACGAAGCGGGCGGATCATCTGGGAGTGGCAGCCTGCGCAGCCCTCACGGATGTAGATATCACGGCCTTCAAGCTGCATCGCTGTGTAAGGCTTCAGGCCGTCAACGGGCTGAGTGGTCTCTTTCTGGAAAAAGAGCGGGACGATCTCAACCAGGGAGCCAAAGCTGATGGCAACCACCACCAGTATCACCATCAGGCCAAGGTTTTTTTCAACAATATCGTGCTTGCCAGCCATTATTATTATCTCCCTTCAACCGGCGCAGTGGTCGGGTTGAGTTCGAGGGATTTTTTCTGTGGAGATTGCTCCTTTGATTCACTGGCCGTGCGGTATACGTTGTAAGCCATGATCAGCATGCCAAGTACAAAGAAAGCACCACCAATAGCGCGGACAATGTAGCCGAAGCCGCTGGCTTCTACGGATTCAATGAAGCTGTAGGTTAACGTGCCGTCTTCGTTGACTGCACGCCACATCAGGCCCTGGGTGATACCGTTCACCCACATGGCAACGATGTAAAGCACGGTGCCGATGGTGGCCAGCCAGAAGTGCGCATTGATCAGGCTAACGCTGAACATCTGCTCTTTGCCGTACAGTCTTGGAATCAGGTGGTAAAGGGAACCGAATGACACCATGGCTACCCAGCCCAGGGCGCCAGAATGAACATGGCCAATGGTCCAGTCCGTGTAGTGGGACAGGGCATTTACGGTCTTGATGGCCATCATCGGTCCTTCGAAGGTGGACATGCCGTAGAAGGAAAGGGAGACCACCAGGAAGCGCAGGATCGGGTCGGTCCGTAGCTTATGCCATGCACCGGATAGGGTCATGATACCGTTGATCATGCCACCCCAGGACGGTGCCAGCAGCACCAGCGACATGACCATGCCCAGGCTCTGGGCCCAGTCCGGCAGTGCGGTGTAGTGGAGATGGTGCGGGCCGGCCCAGATGTAGATGGCGACCAGCGCCCAGAAATGCACGATGGACAGACGATAAGAGTAAACCGGACGCTCCGCCTGTTTGGGAACAAAGTAATACATCATGCCCAGGAAGCCAGCGGTGAGGAAGAAGCCTACCGCGTTGTGACCATACCACCACTGGATCATGGCATCCATGGCACCCGCGTAGGCCGAGTAGGACTTGGTCAGGCTGACGGGCAGAGAAGCACTGTTGACGATATGGAGAACGGCAACCGTAATAATGAACGCGCCAAAGAACCAGTTAGCCACATAGATGTGCCTGCTCTTGCGCTTCATGATGGTGCCAAAGAAGACCAGGGCATAACTGACCCAGACAACGGCGATCAGAATATCAATGGGCCATTCAAGCTCGGCATACTCTTTGGAGGAGGTAATGCCCATGGGGAGCGTAATTGCCGCAGCAACAATCACCAGTTGCCATCCCCAGAAGGTGAAGGCGGCGAGCCCTGGCATGGCCAGTGTCGCCTGACAGGTTCGCTGGACTATGTAATAGGACGTTGCAAACAGCACGCAGCCGCCAAACGCAAAAATCACCGCATTGGTGTGCAGTGGCCGCAAGCGTCCAAAGCTGGTCCAGGGCAAGCCCAGGTTGAGTTCGGGAAAGACCATCTGAGAGGCAATCAGCAGGCCTACCGCCATACCAACAACTCCCCAGACCACGGCCATGATGGCAAACTGCCGAACTACTTTGTAGTTGTATGACTTGTCGTCATAGCTCGGCTGTAACGTTGCAGTGCTCATGCTCCATGTTACCTTCGGATTATACTTATGAGATTTGGTGGTTATTATGGGTAAACCGAAATGGGGTTGTATTGATACGGGTCAATATCCGGTCAAAAAATGAGCCAGTTGCTCCAGCTTTGGGCAGACTTCTTGCGGTCTCAGCTGATTGGCGGTTTAGAGATAATCCGTTCCTGATTGCAACAAATAAGGTGTACCAACGGTCCTGACTTCTTATGTCCTCATCTGGTTATCGGGAGCATATATCGCAATGCTCCGGTGACCCGCGGCAATCATACAGAAATATAAGGGTTGCTGCTAATTATTTTTCGGTATTTACTGGTTGGTTATATTGGTCTTTGTGATGGCTTATAGTACTGAAGATTGCCTATATAAAGGTACTTTTTATCGGGCGCTTGCTGCTGGATCAGAGTGACCAGGGCGGTCGGTTTCCCTATCTGATCCATAAACGACAGGTTCAGCCTGATTAATCGGGTTGAACCAGCCATAGGGCAATTTTGGCAGACGTTGCCTCATCCTTGTAAATTGGTTCCATGGCAGTCTGGCTACTGAAAAACGTTCTGGTGAATTCATCACTTTTTTGCAGACCGTCAGCGGCAATTTCATTGGTGAGTTGTTTGTTTTCACTGGCCCGGGCATGGTTCAGTATGCTGTGTCCTTTGGCTAAATGGGTAAGGCTCTCCGGATTGATACCAAGTTGGGTAAATGCGCCCGCCAAATCGGGTTCTCTTGAGGCAAATGAAACCAGTAAGGCTACCTCGTTGGTCAGGGTAGCGCTGTCGTCTTCACCCTGGCAGGCCAGTAATGTTTTCAGGTGATACTGTTCATTGCCAAGCAGCAATGCAGTGATGGTTTTATCACTGCCCAGCATCTGGATCAGGTCTGATTCGGAGTTGAACAACTGTTGTTGTAACGCCATGATCTCTTTTGCCAGTTTGTCAGCACACAGCGGCTGCCGTGGGAAGGCCAGGCGGCCAGCCAGCTCGCTGACTGTTTCCCGGTCCAGGTGTTCATAAACTATTGGCTCTTTGAAGTTACCGATTCCGGTATTGGCCGCGATCTGCAGTTTGGCCATCCTCAGTGCATCTTGCAGTTGCTTTTTTTGTTCCTCGCCAAAGTTTGTTGCCGGGAATTCGCAGTCAATAAAGCTATTCATTAACCGTTCCCGCCAGAAGCTCAAATTTGGCGATTCATCGTCATACTCCGGAGGCAGGACAATCGTGGCCGTGTTGTCCTTATTGGCGTTATCCTGCAACGCCTTGCAGGTGTCGTGAGTTTCAGGAGTCTCCTTCAGTTTGTGGTCAGCAAAGGTTCTGATGGAATCCTGGTCATAGCAGTTGGTGATGGTCAGGAGGAGTTGAATGGCTTTAAGCTGGCTGTCCTGTTCAACCAGGACATTATCCAGATTAAAGGCACTGGTGAAGTTATGGCACATTTGGGCAATATCTTCAGTACCAAGGCTGGCTGGCATATTTTCGATGAGTTTGTTCAATCGGGTTGCCAGCTCATCGGCTCCCGGCAGATTGTTGAAGCTTTCAGCGGTAAATTGAGTCGCGGATTGTACTGCGGTGGTCGTATTTTTTGTTGGAGAGGGTTCGGGTGATGGGGGAAGCTGAACATGTACAGGATCAATATTCATGAAAACACCTGTCTCATTGGAGTTTTGTTGTTAATGGCTGATTGTCAAAACTGACAATGTTTTGGGTATAGATCAGTTGGTTTTTATGTTCATCTGCCTGCGCTGCGGCAATCTGAACACTACTCAGACCATTGACCTGCCGAATTAGTTTCATAAGCCGTGCGGATTGTTCGTGGGGGCCAGCAAAAAGAGCTGGTGCAAAAAAGCACCTCAGAAGAGGTGCTGATCGTGGTTATTGATTTTCGCCCGGGAATTTGATGTCAAATATTCAATGCCAGAAACTCGACAGAGGGAGCAAAGAAAGCACAGCCTGTGACCGCCGTTGAAAAGTTCATCAGATGATCATAATGACCATGAGCATCCGCTTTAATCATCGCCTGCAGCATCCGATTAAAATGTTCCGGTGTTTTTCCATAGGCAATAAAGAACAGGCCTGATTCCCTGGCGTCACCATAAGGCATGCTGTGGCGGAGGATCTCCATGCTTTTGCCCTGTTCGTCTTTCAGGTTGACCCGTTTGATATGGGCTACGGGTGCCTTCTGTTCAGCACTGAACTCAATATTGTCCTCCTTGGTGCGGCCCATAATGGTTTCCTGATCTTTCAGCGGACACTGTTCCCACTCTTTTAAATGATGAACATAGCGTTGGGTGTGGATATAGCTGCCGCCGGCAAACGGACTATCCTCTGCACCGACAAGAGCGACAGCTGCACGGTGCTCACCTTCGGGATTTTCAGTGCCATCAACAAAGCCGGTCAGGTCACGGCTGTCGAGATAGCGAAAGCCACTGACGTCTTCCTGAACTTGCACAGTGCTGCCGAGCTGGCGAAGCACCCGGGTCATCAGCAGGTAATTCACATCTTTTCGGTCTGAGCGAATATGGAACAGCAGGTCGCCAGGGGTTGCAGGGGCTTCACGGCCACCATCGTTGATGGCCGTAAAATGGCGCAGGGCACTGGGTTTGCTGCCGGAATAAAGCTGATCCCAGGCATCACTGCCAATACTGATGGTTGAACTGAGCCGGGCGTCGGGGTATTGCCGCGCCAGGGTATCGGTAAGTTCTGGAATTCTGGATAGTGTCTGGCGGATTTGCGACAGAGTGCCACTGTTGCTTTCTTTGATGGTCAGTATCAGAAATTGCGCGTCGGTATTGGCATCCGGAGTGATGCCGGATTGAGGCGTTGGCATGGTCTTAAACCTTGAGAATCTATAATTTGGGTTGTCCGTCACTTATGGTCGGCTTGTTGTTAAGTCAGCTTCCCGGAGACTGCTGTTATAAATCGCGCAGTATATTACCTATTTTTGATAATGACGATGCCTTGTACAATACTCCGCTGTGATTAAGGCGCAGAAGGAGTTGACCCTTTGCTATCGGCTTCAGCAACGTTTCGGCGGGTGTGGCATTTTGCCTGGCCTGCCATTATCTCTAATATTTCGGTACCGTTGCTGGGGCTGGTGGATGCCGCGGTCCTTGGTCATCTCTCTTCACCGGAATATCTCGGTGGTGTTGCCGTTGCGGCCACGCTGTTCAGCATGATTTTCTGGGCTTTTGGTTTTCTGAGAATGGGAACCACCGGGCTGATCGCCCAGGCAAAGGGCCGAAATGACCATTATGCCCTGAGAAAGTGGTTATTACAGTCCGTGGTTTTTGCTGCTCTGACGGGCTTATTGTTGATTCTCTGTTCCCCGTTGATTTTACAGTTTGCCCTGCCTTTTTTTGCCACCAGTGATGTTGTGGCGAGGCAGGCTGAAATCTACTTTCAGAACCGGATATTTTCTGCGCCAGCCGTATTGGTTAACTATGCGCTGATAGGCTGGCTGATAGGAATGCAAAAGCCGAAAGGACCATTGTTAATCCTGGTTGTGGGCAATGGGGTCAATATTGTACTGGACCTGTTGTTTGTTCTCGGTCTTGGCTGGGCAACTCAGGGGGCAGCAATGGCAACGGTGATTGCCGATTATCTGGCGCTGGCCCTTGGATTGTTGATGGTAAAGCGAATTCTGGCGCTGGATGGCAGTCGGTTCAGTGGTGATATGGTGTTCGATATTGCTGCTTTCCGTCGGTTGATCTTGCTGAATCGCCACCTGTTTGTCCGTACCTTGTGTCTGTTATCTGTCCAGGCTTTTTTTACCGCCCAGGGCGCTCGCCTGGGGGATGAAGTGCTGGCAGCCAATGCTCTGCTGATGAATTTAATGGTGCTGATTTCCAATGGTCTGGATGGTTTTGCCCATGCAGCGGAAGCACTGACCGGTGCGTCGATTGGTAAAGGCGATCGTCGGCAGTTTCATCAGGTGGTCAGGGTGACCGGCTGGTGTTCCCTGATTTGTGGTGGTCTGTTCTGCCTGTTTCTCAGCCTTGGCGGGAATGCCTTGCTGGGCTGGCTGACCAATATCCCGGAAGTGGCAGCACAGGCATCTGTATACCTGCCGTGGCTGGTAGCCATGCCTTTGATTGCCGTTTGGTGTTTCTGGTTGGATGGTGTCTTTATTGGCGCAGTCAGAACCGATATGATGCAGAACACCATGCTTTTTGCCACCGTTCTGGTTTTTCTTCCGGTCTGGTTCCTTTTTCGTGATTTGGGGAATCAGGGGTTGTGGCTTGCTTACACGGTTTTTATGGCCACCCGGGGGCTTGGACTGATCTGGGTTTATCGCCAATTCAGTAAGAATGATGTCTGGTTTGCGACCCGACATGACCTGGTCTGAGGAGCCGGTTTTGCAAGACTGGCCTAGAGTATTTGATGTCAGATATGTTGCCTGAAGAGGGCGTTGCAACTATTGAAGTGCAGCACGAGCTGGATACCTGTGGCCTGTTCTGCCCGGAACCGGTGATGTTGTTGCACAATAAAATCAGGGATATGGCACCAGGTGATGTGGTTCGGGTATTGGCTACTGACCCCTCTACCAAACGTGATATCCCGAAGTTCTGTAATTTCCTTGAGCACCAGCTTCTGCAACAGCAAGAGACAGACGTTGTTTATATTTACTGGATAAGGAAAAGGGGCAGCAATGGATAGGTGCCTTGGCGGGGATAGGGCAATTTAGCAGGTCGCTATTCCCGGTCAGCCTTTCAGGGAAGCGCCACCCCTTTAAGATTGCAAAGGGGGGCACGGGCCAGCTCAGACCATTGCAGCCATATCTTCAGGCAATGGCGTCAGGCTTTGCAGCAGCGCGTCAGCAGCACTCTGGGCGGCAAATTGTGCGCCGCCTTTAAAGTGCTCTCGAACCATGGCATCACTGCGTTCAAGTCCCATTGCAACGGCAGTGTTATCAGCAAGTTCGGGATCGTTCTTCTGCGCCTGTGTTTTCAGTGACAAAATCTGGGCCGCTTTCAGGTATGACTTCAGGTCTCTCTCCGAAAAGTGCGTGATGATTGCAGCCAGTACAAGTGCCTCTGTGCTCATTTCAGATACCGGGCGGGATAATGCCTGGGTTACCTGTTCCATCTTATCTTCCGGGATTTGGATTTTGCCTGCTAACACAGTGGGCAGGTCATCTTTATTGACAAAATGCTGATCCAGTTCACTGGATTTAAGCAGAAATTCTTCCCTTGCCTGTTTGAATACCAGCTCGTTAGGGTATTTGAAATGAGCGGAAAAACTGTCCAGGTCTTTTGCCTCTCCGGAATTTAGTCCGGTGACTGATTCCGGGAGTGGGCTTATATCGGCACCCGATGTCATCTGGTTCTTCAGGAGGATCAGTGCATCTTTAACGGGCTGCCTCAGGTCTTCCGGAAACCATTCTTCGACATGCTGTTCGACAAAACCCTGCCGTTCAACGCCCATGCTAAAGGAGCCGGAACGCACGTTATTATCTATCCTTGAGATTGCTCCCAGATCTTTTTCCAGTTCTGCCAGACGGTGTTCTTTGCCCTGTACGTCTTCCGTGTCACCGCTTTTAACGAGGCCGGAAATTTCATTTTGCAGGTTGACGACTTGTTGAAGTATTTCAATGCCTTCCTGATCGGCAAGATTGCACTGGGCCAGGGCAATGGCCAGAAAATTATGTTTATTCTCCGTGTCGCTTTCACTGTCCTGAAAAATGCCAAAACGGTTCACAAGTGCTTCAGTGAGTGCCTGTTGCGCCTCAGGGTTTTTGGATAAATCATATTTTGCTACGCTCAAACGATATAAAAAAGTGGTTTGAAGTTCTTTTAGTGCAGGGTTTACAGGGGATTCCCCAGTATGAACATCTTTTGTGGTATCAACTTCCTGTGGTGACATTGGGCTTGCTGTCAGAGGGGGGTGGATGGGTGATGGAATCATTATTGATTCTCCTTGAATTCATTGGGTTAATTGATGTGAATATGTCTGCCTGGTTGTCTGCATTTTTAACAACGCTATACGTATGACCGAACAGACACTGATTAGTTCCACCAATGATTTTTCAGGGGCCAGTTAATTCCAATCGGGGTGATTTGACGCCCTTTCAAGTATAAATTCAGTGGTGATCAGGAAATTTATATTCAAGCCAGTTACAGAGATGCCGCTTTTTTATACAGACAAAATAAGAGTTTTGTTCTTTTTACTGTATTCAGGAGCCAAGGGGAAAAAATGCCTCGAAAAATTGAAGATGGAATGGGGCCTCATCTTCAGCCTCATCCACCAAAACATCCCAAGCCGGGGAAAGGTTACTTTGCCGGGCAATCTGTGGCTCAGGTGCCAGGGCAATCTTGCGTTAACCCGGAAACAGGAGAGACAGTAGAAGGGAAATCCCGAATACCTCTTTTGCAGCGAAATGCTATCCCCAATGAGATTCATGACCTCCAACCGGCAGCACCGATTACTTTTAAAGGTGCCACTATCGATCAAGAGTACAACTACCCGATCGTACCCCGAAAAGATTTATATAAGATCAGGGATTTAGGCCACGGGGCTTTTGGTTCTGTGGAACTTGTGGTTCATAGGCATACTAATCAGCACCTTGCCCTTAAAATGGTGGGTGATGATACTGATCGCAGAAATGAGTGTGCACAATGGATAAAAATTCAGCGCGCAGTGGCAAGAACAGGCGGGAACCCGGAGAATATTGTCAACCTTATTTCCCTGAGCCGAGGAAAATCAGATAAAAAATACGCCCTTCTGGAGTTCGGAGGTATGGATTTACTCAAGTCGTTAGAACAGGATGGTTGTTTCACGGGAGTAGAGCTGAAAGAGACTTTTTTTCAGGCGGTCAATGGTGTCAGTACGCTATTTCAAGCCGGTTATCAGCATCATGACATTAAGCCTGAAAATATTCTGATTAATGATAAAGGCAAGGTAAAAATTTGTGATTTCGGGCTTGCAGAGCCACTTGACGGAAATAAACAATCCGATAGTGGAACCCCCTGGTATATGCCACTGGAAAAAATGTATTTACTGGATGATCAGCGTAGTGACCGGGCCGACTCCTGGTCCCTGGGCTGTACGTTCGCTGAAATGCGTCTGGGTTACCCTGTAATGCAAATAAGTGAAGCCATGGCGAAAGGTCAAATGCCCTTTAATAAGGCCAGGGACAAAATAAAAGCAATGAGAATAAAGGCATACGAGCAGCTTTTGCAAAAGGAAGGCAAGGAAGCTGCTGACTTATTCAGGTCATTAACGAAACTGGAACCTAACGGCCGGTTGTCGCCTACTGAAGCGCTGTCTCACCCTTACTTTGCAATCTTGCGCTGACAGGGGGTTGGATGATGGCCAGACTTAGGAATTGTCCCGGAATAACTTCATCATTTCATTCAGACTGGGAAAATGCCGCCGCCCGCTGCCCGCAAAAGCACAAGTGGTTCCAGCTTTCGGGAAGCGGGCGGCGGGTAGCGTCTGTAGAAATGTCGAAGTTATTTCAGGA
>NZ_JAHHPP010000285.1 GCF_024606265.1 Endozoicomonas sp. SESOKO1 | reverse complement strand
ATACCGCTGAGGATTCCGGTGAGCTGGATGGCGTCGCTGAGTTGTTTGCCGAGCCTGAGACTCAGCAGGTCTCTGGGTTGACCTCTGCGCTTGCCACTGAAGAGGCCATACCGTCTCTGACAAGTGTTGCTGCTGGCATTGAGGACTCTGAACAGTTGGAATCGGCTATGTATCGCTCAGATGATAGCGGGAATTCTCAGGACAGTATTCCAGAAGAAACTGCATTGACGGCTGATCGTCCGGACACTCCGGATAGCTCGGTATCAAGTGATTCTGATTACTTCTCGGAGGATGAAGATGATCAGATTACAACACAGGCACTCAGGTCGGAGACAGACTTTTCCTCGGATGTAGCGAAAGAGTCAGCACCGGTGGAAATGGCTCAAACAGTCCGTCAATCAACGGCTAATATCAGAGAGATCGCAAAGCGTCGGATGCAGGAAAAACAGCAGTCTGCTGACTCGGCCCCAGTCAGTAAAACGCCTTCTCCTGCAACGTCATCAAACCATAATTCCGCTATTAACAGGAATAGGGATGATGCTAACAGGAATAGGGATGATGCCCAGTCTTCCGGGCTTGATCGGTCTCGGGCAGATCAAGCGACAGCAGGCACGACCCGTTCTTCAACAGCCACAAGGACAGCACCTGATATAATAAACAAGCCTGTTGATGTAAGTGGTGTGAAGTCTGTTGTTGCTGCCCGGATAAACGCCGCCAGAAAGGCCAAATCAACAGACGCAATACCAAAACAGGAGAGAGCCATTGATAAGAAAAAACTGGGCGTTTCGAGTACCTATAATGAAGCAAATGTTATTGAGAATGCCTATGACAGGTTGCAAAATAATGCAGATAATCTGAAGGGTTCACAAGATATCGCCAGAACCGCCAGAAAATATATTGCCAGCGAGGCTCAGGATAGTGGTCCCTTTTTGCCTGGTCCTACCCCAAAGGAGTCAAAAGCCCTCAGGGCTCTTGGTTTGGGAAAGAATGCCTCAGAGAGAGATATTCGTCTGGCCTTGCTGAATAAGGCCAGTGAATCAGCGGAATCAAACAGCAGGGCGGAGCATGTAAAAACCATGAGAGCATTGACTACGCTCCATAATGCGCTCTTTAAGTAAGGATGTTGACCTCCTCCCACCACTAAACCGCAAGCGGTTATAGTGGGGGATTCCTGTTAG
>NZ_JAHHPP010000284.1 GCF_024606265.1 Endozoicomonas sp. SESOKO1 | reverse complement strand
AGTGCAGTTGCTTGGCAGCGTATTGCTTGCCAGCTTATTTATGTCGGGGGGTAGCGTTAACGGCACCTCCTCCCCTGTCGAGATGAAAAATAATCCGATCATTCAGGTACAACCGCACTCTAATCAGCAATCTGAGCAGCAATCCGGGCAAAAACGGGAACTTGAGGACATTTACCATCGCTATGTGAACTGGACAGTGGGTACCGGGACACTCAGCAAATCTGACCCTCTGGTAAACATCCACCATGAAGGGATGTTGAAAGTCTTTAACGAGACTGAACAGGCGTTTATTAAGCAAGGTGGTGTTCAAGGGCTGGGAAAAATAAGTTTTGCCCGAACCAAAGATAAGCAACCGGTGGCTCGTTATGTCTTTGATACATTGTTACCGTCGTTAAGTATGTCCTATGCTTATCCGGGCCTGGTGGACAGCCCTAACCCCGGGTATAAAAAGCCTGAAACCCTGGCCACGATTATTGCCATTCTGGACCACATGCATGCATCCGGCTGGAAAAAAGGGGTGGAAACCGGTTTTGATTTTGACGAATTAAGACAAACCGGCTTTACAGGCTTTGGTGGCAGTATGAATAACAACATTTCCGGCTACTCCAAAGTCCTGTTGTTGCTGCGTGATGAGTTGCATCAGGCAGGGCGCCTGGAGCGGGAACTGGAAACCCTTGATTGGGTTACCCGGATTTTTGCACCGGAGCAGGATGGCCGGGACATGACTCACTTCCAGTTTCCGGGATTTAACTCCGACGGGTTTAAATCCATGGTCAGGAATCGACTGTCTTATGTGGCAACACAGCTGCCGGACGACCCATCCCGTGCAGAAAACATGGAGTTTCTGACCCGCTTCTACAATAAGGCGTACACACTGGCACCGGGCTGGGCGGATAAAATCAAGCCCGATGGCGTTGGTTATCACCATAAAGGGGTCTATGGCAACAGTTACTCTGAACAGGCGCTGGAAGCCGCCGCCAGAAGTATTTTCCTGTTGGCAGGTACTTCCTTTCAGGTCACCGATGAGTCCATTGCCAACGTTAAGCTTGGGTTAAAGACCTTCCGTATTTACTCCCAGAAATACGACATGCACCGGGGCATCGCCGGACGATTCCCCCATCAGCTGGATTCATTAGTTCATCTTTTACCGGCTTACGCCTACTACGGTATGGCTGACGGCCTCAATGATCCGGAGATGAAAGCCATTTTTGCCCGGCTGTGGGATCGTGATTATTTTCAGCGAACCGGTATTCTGAGTGAACCCTTTGCTGGCAAAGGTCTGGGTTCATTCGGTGAGATAGAATTAATGCTGGCGCTCGAAAAGGAAAACGTACAGCCTGAGCCGGCGTTATCCGGGCACTGGGTGTACCCTTATGGTGCCATGAGCATTCATCGCCGCCCGGACTGGATGGTTGCGGTTAAAGGATTTAGCCGGTATATCTGGGATTTTGAATCCGGTAAAAAACAAAACCTTTATGGCGGCAATGCCAGTTCCGGTGTGTTGAGGCTGTATACAAAGGGTAATCCGGTTAATGCCTTCGACAGTGGTTATGGCATTGATGGTTGGGACTGGCATCGACTGCCGGGTGCTACCACTGTGCGTGTGCCCTATGAGGACATGCAGGAAGACCACCGCAACTGGTCGGCAGAATCGTTTGTCGGTGGCTTAAGTGCCGAACAGACAAACGGCGTCTACGCCATGGTTTATGATAACCATGTGGGTGGTGTCACATTAACCGCGAATAAATCACTGTTTTTCTTTGATAACCACATTGTCTTACTGGGCAGTGATATAAATGGCGGCGATGGTCAGCATGAAATTGCCACTACGCTTTTCCAGACCCGCCTGCCATCTGAAGACACTGTCACCTATTTCAATGGCTCAACGTTGAGCGGCAAAAAGCGGGCCTTTCATGCAGCGGAAGATCAGCCGGTCTGGTTAACGGACAGCGTTGACAATGGCTACTATATTCCCAACCCTGCGGGTTTAATGGTTCATCGTGCCGTGCAGAACGCACCGGATGAAAAAGGTCGTGGAAATGCCCGTGATCTGTATGCAACGGCCTGGCTGTCCCATGGGGATCGGATCAAATCCGGCCGCTATGAGTACGTGGTACTGGTCAATGCCGGTAAAGAGCAGACACAGGCGTTTGCCCGTAATGCCAGCACGATTTACCGGGTTAAGCAGCAGGACAAGCGGGCTCACATCGTTGAGCATATTGAAAAGGGCGTCACCGGTTATGCATTGTTCAAAGCGGGTAAAGACTTTGCTTCCGACCTTATTGTTGCCACAGATACACCGGCACTGGCCATGACGCGAAAAACAGCCACCGGCAACCTGATGCTGAGTGTCGTCAATCCAGATCTGGGGCTGGCGCCTGAAACCAAAAAGATCACCATCCATGATTTGCGGGATGACCCGAAATGGCTCTATCACGACAGTGAGACGCCCAAGGTAACCATCACCCTTAATGGTCATTGGCAACCTGCAACAACGGTTGATGCTAAGAATATTCAGCTTAGGACCGGTACTGTGGAGAGTAAGCCTGTTACAGAGATTACCTTCAATACTAAACATGCGTTCAGTAAGGATATTGAGTTAGCTCGCCAATAAATCGGCATAAGGCATGGCCCTGATCAATACGTTCAGATGAATGATTCTATCTATGTATTGGTCAGGGGGCATATGTGAATTGCTGAAAATCAACCCCTGGAGTGGTTCCGGAACATGTCCTTTCCGGAACCGGAATTATTCAGTTCCCAAATACAGCGGCCGCAGATGAGCCTTGCCGGAAACCAGCCAGGTTCCACTGCACCGGAACCTCACTGCCTCCAACCCGATAGATACCGTGCTTGAAGTAGTAGCCGGAAACATCGTTGCGGCCGATTTCAACGGTAGCATTGTCCACCAGAGTTTCTACCCTTTCCCGGTTGTCTGAGTCGTAGGTTATACGGTCTATGTGCAGATTTCCGGGACGAACCAGGATATCGCCGCTCTGGTCGTACTCAGACCAGAGCACAGAGACTTCAAAAGTTACCCACTGGTTTGTCCATGGTGAAGGCGATACCGCCCTTGCCATCAAAGGTCGCTTTTTTCGAGAAACCTACGTTTTTTTTGAATGCCGCTGTTTGCAACAGGTCATGGAAGGTTCTTCCCGCCTATTTTTGCCGCCACTCAATATACCAACCTGTCTGAACTTTATCCCACATTGTCTGATGCATCGGATGCTTCTTACCTGGCCGTTGTTCAAAACCTGTTACCGGCCGGGATGGTTGGTTTGGTGCTTGCAGCCATGTTTGCAACGATGTCGCCCCTTGATTCACAAATTAATGGCTGTACGGCAACTATAGTGAAAAACTTCTATGTACCCATTTTGCGACCTGAATCCAGTGAAGTAGAGTAGCTCTCCGTCAGTCGAATTGTTACCATCACCTTTGGTGCAGGGATTATTCTTCTGGCGCTGTTCTTTAATCAGCTCAAGGGAATCAGTCTGTTCCAGTTGATGGTTACCTCCATGGCGCTGGTGCATATGCCCATGTTTGTACCACAGCTTTTTGGTATGTTTGTGAAAAGAACGCCAGACTGGGCCGCCTGAGGCACACTGATTTTTGGTGTGGTGATCAGTATTCTCAGCAGCAGCTTTATTAACGCCCAGTGGTTCTCTGATGTGCTGGGAATTACCTACACCAGTCGTGAAACCGCTGACCTGGGGGGCGTGATTCCTCAGTTAGCCCATGGGATTTTGACAGTTGGTTTCTTTTTGCCACCGGCTTCTTTTATA
>NZ_JAHHPP010000283.1 GCF_024606265.1 Endozoicomonas sp. SESOKO1 | reverse complement strand
CCATCCTCGCTACGGGCGCTATTCTCGGTCAGCCTCCTAGAAAAAAGATCAGCAAGTTTAGCGGTTTTTTTAGACAGTGAATACTGTTTTTATCCCTGAATAACTAGGGAGTTATCACATCTGCAGGCACTCCCCCGTATTATTTTGACCATTTCAGGCTATGGAAGCATACGCCCCCTGGCACTCACATACAATTGATACCATTGTTCTCTGGTCAACCCGATATCCTCAGCCCCGCCACAGGCTTTGATACGCTGTGCATTGGTCGTGCCAATCACCGGCTGGATACCTGCGGGGTGGCGCATCAACCAGGCCAATACAATTGCCTCTCTGGAAACACCCAGTTCCTGTGAAAACGCCTTGACCAGACCAGCCGTTTCCTTAATAGCATCAGACGCACCATGGACATCTTTCCCGGTGAAAACACCCTTGCTCAAACAGCCCCAGGCCTGAAGCTGGATATTGTGGCTGCGGCAATACTCAATGGTGCCCGGGGTAAAACTGACCGCCTGCCCTTCAGTGTGATTGACCAGCACACCTTCATCCAGCCAGTCCAGGTGGGTCAGGCTCATCTGCAATTGGTTGACCACGATAGGCTGGTCAAGGAATGACTGAAGGTAGTTAATCTGGTGACCATTCATATTGGACACACCAAAATGCCTGACTTTTCCGTCTTTCTGCAGCTGATGAAACGCCCCGGCAACCTCCTCTGGCTGCATAAGCGGATCCGGCCTGTGCAGAAGCAGGAGGTCCAGATAGTCGGTGTGCAAACGGGCAAGACTGTTTTCAACACTGTGAACAATCCAGTCCCGGGAAAAATCATAGCGAGTGGGAACGGAGCCTTCAGCGAAGCGAATGCCACACTTGCCTTGCAGGAACATATCCTCCCTCAGCCCGGGCCGATCAACCAATACCCGGCCAAATACCTGCTCAGCTTTACCGCGGGTGTAGATATCCGCATGGTCGAAGAAGTTGATGCCGCTCTCCAGGGCACTATCCAGAAACTGGTGCGCCTGTATCACATGCTCTTTTGAAACCGGGCTATTGTCCCAGTCTCCACCCAACCCCATACAGCCTGCTGCAATTCTGCTGGCCTGCGGTAAAAAGATAGTCAGGGGCATTCGATTCATAAGACTCCAACCCAATCGGATTACTTATTATGGTGCAGACATAGTAACAGCGAACCTCAGTGTGATCTATCAATCTCATTCAGGATCACCAGCAAGCCTTCTGGTATTCAGGAGTCCCAGCCATGACCGATGGCTGCCTTTGATTCACTCAAAGATACTTCGCCATCTCAGCAGTCAACTCCCCATGGCTATAGCCTGAAAATTCCCTGGCAACTATTCGTCCACTATCCCGTCCACCGTCCCGTCCACTTTCTCGCCCACCAGGATAAAGCGACTCAATTAATTCAGACATATGAGCCCCTTTTGGGATAACCGGATCATCAAGATGGTTCAGTGACACGATATTAATGTTACGTTCAATCAGTTTACGCATAGCGGCTTCGGCATCCAGATTACCCCCCACCAGCCACCCCAGAAAATCGGCAAGTCGAGGCTTGCCTGGCATGATAACTCTTGACGTTGTGGTAAAAGAGTCATGAGACAGTAATTCGACTCTTGCATCATCCAGCCCCCCGCTGGCTTCAAGGTGCCTTGCAAGAGAAGCGGTTGCAACCCCTCCGCCAAGGGAACTGCCCGCTACGTATACCCGCTCAAATTTTTCAAGGGCGCATACCACAGCAGCAACACCATCCTGCACAATGGTTTCACAGGTTGAGAAAGGAAGATTCCCCAGCCGCCCTTCAAACTTGTTTAACCCCGTCCCTCTGTAGTCATAAAGAATAACCGGGCATTTTTTTTCTGACTGGATTCGACCGGGTGCTGAGGTCGGGTCAAGATAACCACCAACCAGGAACTGTGAGATAACAATAGCATTGGGGTTGTGATAAAGAATACATTGACTTTTATTCGGGTCCCAATCGGGGGGGTAACAAATCACACCGTGCAATATGCCCGAACCGTGTTTAATCTGGAGGGGTTCAGTTCGAAAACCATAGGTATCGCCTGTCTCAAAGGCTGCTTCAACAATCTCACGACTTTCCTGCAAGCCTGGTACACGCGGGAAATCCGGGGGAAACATGTTAGGAAAATTCTTGCCAAGCCATGGTAATACTTGCGATAGCAACAGGGGGATACCGGCAACCTTGGCAAACCCAAGCCTGTTTTCAACCAACCAACTAAAAGGAGTCAGAATAACTGCCGGTCTTGATAAAATTGACCGGCAACTATCCTGACACTGCCGGGGGACAGAACAAATGAGATCCCCGGCGCGGGATAAATAGCCTTGAGGCTCGACCGATTCAGCAGAACGAATCCCCATGCGCGACTGTTGGTCATCATCAGCCGGGCGTGTTTCCTCAGCCCGATTCCTCAACAAGGCGGATTTATCAGTGTATCTATCAGAAATAGTTCCGTATGTCATAGCAACCTCTTTATTCTGATTCTGCAGATAAAAGATAATTCAAGGTCATAAAAAACTACTTCCTTGAAGTCACTTCAGAGGCAACATCAAATGAATTTTTCTTTTCCCGACGAAGCTGTTTCAGCTCTTGTAAAGTAAAACCAAAATCACTACAGCCAATGTCCAGCCTTTCGGTTTTTGTACCGAAATCCATATAGATAGCAATGTGCTTGAAACTGGTTTTTTCAAGAACACTCAACTTACGCTCAGCAACGTATTTATTGAGTATTTTCATCTCCGATTTAGTAGGTACTTCCTTAGAGTACATTCCTTGTAAAAGAAAAGTCTGAAATTTTTTGGACGAAGGAACAAGATTTTTCCCGGCAAAGGCATCAACTAGCGATGATAAAGAATCAACCCCCGCCGCACTGCTTTTGTTTCTGGATTTTTTATTTTCTATTAACTGAACTATCGGAAAGTCAACGAATGCAGTCTCCACGTGGCCAACGACTTTTACAATTTTATTCCTGGTCAGAAAATCCAGGCACCCTTCGTTTATTGAATAGTCTTTGATAAGCATCAATTTTGCGATATGTCGATCTTCATCAAAGTCAGGATTGAAATACTGGCGGTCAGGTCGAGCAAAACTGGAAAGTGGTTTTGAGCACTTTATAAACTCATCGCCATTTTCCAGCACTAGTTTAAGGCCACAAGAACCATCATCATCCTCATAGGTAAATTGCTCAGTTGTCACCTTGTACGTTTTACCATCAAAGGGGAGTACATAATCGTAGGTGACTGGCCTGGCAGGAATACTGGCCGATCTGTCAGTGATGTTAACCGGGCTTGGTGTGCTGGCAGCACCTGGCTGATCATCGGTAATGTTCAGACGGCTGAGTGACTCTTGTTGCTCTGTCACTCTGCAGCCATCACTTGACGCGGTATTGGGTGAACTTGCCTGTGGATTTACCGGAAGCTGCACGGAAGAATTTGGTATTGGATTCATGTTAAACCACCTGTCACTAACTTGTTGTACGGAACAAGATTAGTCGGTTTTAATTAGAATAAGTTCCCTATGCACGTGTTCAGGGCAGCAATGACCAAGTTGTTAACCGGACCACTTTAGTCAGTTTTGTTGCGGATAAGTTCCCTGTATCTCGACGTTAAAACAAAGCCACCCTACCCCCCCATCCGGGACAGGTTCTGGGTAGCCCCGGTCCAGCCCTGCTCAAGGAAATGACTATCTTCTTTAAGCCGAAGCGAATCACGAATTCGAGCCACCAGCTCTTCCTGTTGGTCGTCACTGTGCAGCAGGTCTCTCAGATCAATGCCGGACTCGGCAAACAGGCATAGCTGGAGCTGGCCCAGACTGGTGACCCTCAGTCGGTTACAGTCGTTACAGAAGTCCTTACTGTAAGGCATAATCAACCCGACAGTCCCTTCATAATCACTGTGGCAATACTCCTGGGCAGGCCCCGCATCGGCCAGGCGCATTTTTCGGACCCAACCGCGATCCAGTAGCAGTTCCTGAATCTGTTTTCCCGGGAAGTGGTGCTTCTGGAAAAAATCCTGGTTGTTCCCGGTTTGCATCAACTCGATAAAGCGAATAGAGACGGGATAGTCCCGGATCCAGTCAAGAAAAGCATCAAGCTCATCATCGTTAATGCCTTTCATCGCCACCGCATTCACCTTGATGGATGGCAGGCCATGGTCAAAGGCGTTTTGAATGCCAGCCATAATTTCCCGAAGCCGGTTATGGCCGGTAATCAGTTCAAAGGCCCGGGGGTCAAGACTGTCCACACTGACATTGATGGCATCGATACCGGCATCCAGCCAATCCGTTACCCGCTGGTCCATTTTGTAGCCATTGGTGGTCATGGCCAGCTTCCTGATGCCAGGGATCTGCCTGATGGCTCTGACAATGTCGGAAAAATCCTGACGCAAGGTAGGTTCTCCCCCGGTCAGGCGAACTTTTTCCACACCGACGGCAGCAAAAGCCGTTACCAGACGACGGATTTCGTCAATGGCCAATGCTTCACTGTGATGATGGTCAAGGCAGCCGTCAGGCAGACAGTAATTGCAACGAAAGTTGCACAGGTCTGTGACTGACAGCCGCAAGTAGGGGAATTTCCGCCCCTGACGGTCCTGCAGCTCTGGCAAGTAAGAATGCATAGAACACCTTTCCAATCGCGGGAGGCGGCAGGATTTCTTCTACCACCCTGGTAGCCAGATAACTTCTCTGGCTACGGCTTCCAGTCCATAGGATCACACCCGTTAGGTACCGAAGCTCGGCGCTCGCTTGTTTTCAGTTAATCACAACGTTAGTCGGCCTGAGGTAGCTATTAAAGCGGCCATAAAAAAAGTCATACTGTCCAGGTTATCAACAGCCAGACAAATCCTACCTGCTTATTTCTGGAAAAACCATGACATCAGCCACTATTGATTTATTGGATTACCAGGTAAATCTGCTATCCTTCCGATCCTTTTGCCGTGTTTCGCCATGACTGTGCAAAATGGCGGTAAGCGATAGCGGTGCCCTGTCCCACCGCATAATACGACAGACTTCTTTTATGACGACCCCAACGATCAGCGCCACCATCCCGGTGATCGGTATCGCCGCCTTCAGCGGTACCGGCAAAACAACCCTTATTGAGCAACTACTGCCACTTTTGGGCAGCAAGGGACTGAGAACCGGACTGGTCAAGGCCTCACACCATACGATAGAGCCGGACTCACCGGGAAAAGACAGCTATCGTCTACGCCATGCCGGTGCCAGCCAACTGGTGTTGAGCATGCCTGGTCGCTCTGTTTGCTATACCGAGTACCCCAATGGATATCAACGACAGCTGCAGGAGCAACTGCAACTGCTCAATCAGGACCAGCTGGATTTAATCCTGGTGGAAGGCTTTCGGGAAGCACCCATACCAAAAATCGAGCTTCATCGCCGTGATTATGAAAAGCCTTTCCTGTTCACCGATGACCCCTGCATTATTGCCATCGCCTGGGATAACAACCCCGGCATCAACCTGCCTGATCATCTGGCAGAACTGGATATCAACAACCCCGGTCCCATTGCCGACTTTATTGAGAGCTATTGCTATGAAAGTTGCCATGAAAACTGCCATGAAAAATAGAGACGAACGAGGCCAGGCATGAGCGACTGCTGTGCGACTGATGGATTAATGAGGCTGGAAGCAGCCCTGGCGACGCTGATCAGCAGCGTAAAGCCAGTATCCACAACCGAGACCGTTTCCCTGGAAGACAGCCTTGGCAGGGTACTTGCTAAGCCTGTCGTATCGCCGATCAACGTGCCTTCCCATGACAATTCGGCCATGGATGGTTATGCCCTGGCTCTGAAGGATTTGCAGAACATTGATACCTTGCCCCTGGCAGGACAGTCCCTGGCCGGACACCCTTTTTCCGGGGAGATTCCCGCCGGACATTGCACCCGCATTATGACGGGGGCCAGCATTCCGCCAGGTGCCGATGTGGTGATCATGCAGGAGCAGACCGAGACCGTAGACCAGGGCATTCGCTTTCTCCAGAAACCGGACAAGCCAGGTGACAATATCCGCCAGGCGGGGGAAGATATTGCGGCAGGCACCCGGGTGTTCACACCGGGCCGGAGAGTCCGCCCTCAGGATATTGGCCTGCTGGCCTCGCTGGGTATTGCCAATATCGCTGTCTATCGGAAAGTCAAAGTTGCCGTATTTTCCACCGGTGATGAATTGAAACTGCCCGGTGAACCACTGGGACAGGGTGATATTTACGACAGTAACCGTTTTGTAATCAAAGCCATGCTGAAAAAGCTGGACATCGATATCATCGATCTTGGCAGGATTCCTGACGATAAAGCGGCTTTACGGGAAGCCTTCCTGAAAGCCGACCAGCAAGCCGATGCGGTGATCAGCTCCGGAGGCGTCTCTGTCGGCGATGCCGATTATACCAAAGACATTCTTGATGAGCTGGGGGAAACCGGCTTCTGGAAACTGGCCATCAAACCGGGCAAGCCTTTTGCCTTTGGACAGCTCCCGAACAGTGTCTTCTTTGGTCTGCCCGGTAATCCGGTATCGGCCACCGTTACCTTTCAACAGCTGGCAGCACCCGCATTGCGCCATATGATGAACCAGCAACCTGAACCGAAAGTCGAGTTCACACTGGCAACACAAACCCGGCTCAAGAAACGTCCGGGACGCCGGGATTTCCAGAGAGGAAGGCTGGTTTACGGTGAATCCGGTGAACTTCAGGTTATGTCCACCGGTCATCAGGGGTCGGGGGTACTCAGCACCATGAGCGGGTCTGACTGCTATATCGTGCTGGCAGAGGAAGATGGCGATAAACAGGCCGGGGAACGGGTCAAGGTGCAGCTGTTTGATGAGCTTTTTAAGTGATTGAGACTGATCAGCGGAACATGCCTTTCCAGTCACCTGAGTCATGGGATACAGACTGAGATTGATAATCCGCTGCAGCCACTTCCAAATCAGATACTGACAACTCCATTAACTGTTTAACAACATCGGCAGCGGGATCGACAGAACTTTTGCCTTGAGTTGTCAACGAGTCCTCCTGTGAAGTCCCATTGCCACCATCAGATTGCCCGCCGATTTCTTTGGCGAGCCGACGCTCCTGAACCGATTGGACGCGCTCAAAAAAATTCCTGACACTCCGGGCATTAGCGAAGTGCTCACCCTCATAATTTTTGATATCTGATAATTTTTCTTTGCAAACAGTGACGGCATCTTCAGCGAGCTGATAACCGTTTTTATCGCACATAAACTGGAATATATTGATTAACTGCCCGTCACTGTAATCCTCAAAATGGATCTTTACCGGAACTCTGGATCTGAAACCCGGATTAGACTCCATCAATTGTTCCATCTGCCTTGGATATCCGGCCATGATGACGATGGTGTTGATATCGCGGTTTTCCAGCATGGGCAACAATTTTTCAATGGCTTCAGGACCAAAGTCCTTATCGGAACCGGGATGGAAGAGACTGTATGCTTCATCGATGAACAATACGCCATTTTTCGCTGAATTAACCAGCTGCTCGGTTTTGAGAGCGGTTTTCCCAATAAACTCCCCAACCAGGCTGGATCGGTCTGCTATTACGGTTTTGTCTTCCTTTATTATTCCAAGCTCATACAAAATATGCGTTATCACCTGAGCGGACATGGTTTTTCCCGTACCCGGATTGCCTGTAAACAGCATATGACCACGGGATAAATCATCGCACTTAAGGCCGGCGTTTTTTCGCATTTTTCGCACGACCATTTTTTGATGCAATTTTTCGGCGTGTGCTTTCAAGTTCTCCACACCGACCATATTGCGCAGCTTTTGGAGCGAGTCAGAGTCGGCCTGATGCTGCCTTTCAAGTTGACCGCTTAACAGACGATACTCCTGGCGCAACCGGTCAATTTTCGGTTGGACCAACAGCCGGTGAGTCAGGACGCGGGTTAAAACCATAGTACCCAGTGATAAGGCTGTTGCTGCGCCATCACCAACATAGGGCCTGCTGATTATCAATGTTTGCAGACTGGTCGCCAGGCAAACTGAGCGAAGAAGCCATTTAGTCCGGGAAGTTTCACTGATTTGTTTTTCCAGGGCATCCAGCGTCTGATCAAATGTCTGGGGTAAAGCCTGGGTCAAATCATAACCAAACTGCCAGGAAATTGTGAACATAACTACCTGCTTTTAAGACAATAAATTTACGTTTATTTAACGCAATAAGTCATACATTCAACTGCTCATATTCTGCACTGACTTTCATTGCATGCTTTTGTGATTGTATGAAGAGCCAAAAAATGGTTACCCCATATTTTTTGGACAGAAATTCAGCGGAAAAAATCCTCTCGTCAAACGATTTGTTAGTCAAACGAACTGACTTGTTATGTCTGCTGACATAGTGAGACGCATATATGACAGTTTTGTGAAGAAATTGTCATAAAACTGTCATAAAGAATGGATATTTTTAGCATCAATTTTATAAGCACCAGGGTGCACTCTCTATGTCTGAAATGACATCCGCTTCTTCACAGGGCGCTGATTTCGAAACCATGACCACGCGCCATTACGGTCGTATCTGGCTGCGTGTTGTCCTGTGGATCTACGCTCTGCTGGTCGCTGTCAGTGTCATCGGCTCCGGCTTTAAAATGGCGGTGGGTGGCACTGAAGCGGCAGCACAGCTGTTCAGCTTTGCCAACAATGCCATCATGGCTCTGCTGGCGGGCACACTGGCGACGGCGCTCGTGCAATCCTCCAGTACCGTCACTTCCGTTATTGTCGGCCTGGTCGCCGGTGGCCTGCCGGTTCATATGGCGATCCCGATGATTATGGGGGCTAACATTGGTACGACCATTACCAATACCATCGTCAGTCTGGGCCATATTCGCTGCCATAAAGAGTTCAAGCAGGCGTTTGCCGCCTCTACGGTCCATGACTTCTTCAACTGGTTGGCGGTTCTGATCCTTCTGCCCCTGGAACTGTTCACAGGCTTCCTGAGCAAGCTCTCCTCTTCCGTCGCAGGGATGCTGGTTGGCGGTCAGAATATGTCAATGAAAGGCCTGAACTTTATTGACCCGTTAACCTCTCCGGCAGAAGAGATTATCCAGGGCTTTGTATCGGTACTGCCTGACAGCTCGCTTGCTGGCGTTGCCATGATTGGCATCGGTATTGTGATGATCTTTTTCTCGGTGGTTCGTCTGGGCAAATTGCTTAAGAAAGTCATGGTGGGTAAAGCCAAGGATGCACTGCACAAATCCATTGGCCGTGGTCCAATCAGCGGTATTCTGTCCGGTATGACCATAACCGTGATGGTTCAGTCTTCATCAACCACCACCAGCCTGATGGTGCCCATGGTTGCCAATGGCCTGTTTACTGTACGACAGATGTACCCTTTCACCCTGGGTGCCAATATCGGTACAACCATCACGGCGTTGCTGGCTGCCACCGCTATTACCGGTCCTGCTGCCTTGCCAGCACTGACCATCGCCATGGTGCATTTCTTCTTCAACTTCTGTGCCGTTGTTCTGATTTACGGCATCAAGTGGCTGAGAGAGATCCCGCTATTTATGGCTGACAAACTCTCTGATCTGGCCGTCAAGAACAGAATGTACGCTTTTGCCTATCTGTTCATCGCCTTCTTCATTCTGCCAGGCATCATCATTTTCCTGACAGCGTGATTGACTGGTGATACTTACAAAAAAACCTGCACTGGCCCTAATGCATTGTAGGTTTTTTTATGGACTAATGTTTTGAAACGGCGTTTATTATTGCCTCCTCCCGACAATAGCCATTATGCTTGTTGATTTTATAGGCAGCGGCCAGTCCCGGTGAATTGCTTGTTTCTTCGTAGTGCTTTCTTGCGAGACTCTTTTTTCAGCAAGAACCGTCAGATACTCTCACTGATGGGATTGCTCACTATTACGTCCATCTTTGGCAGCACTCTGGTCACTACGCTGGCGATCACCTGGCAGGACGCTCTTTACACACTACCCACCAGCCAGTGGGCCTGGCTTTTTACAGCCAGCGCCCTGACCATGGCGCTGGCCCTGACACCAGCTACGCTTATCGCCCTGATCAGTGGCTATTTCCTGGGGTGGGCAGCGTTTTTCTATATCATGATTTCCTACCCGGCAGCGTCAGTCATTGGTTATCTGGTGGGCAAATCACTGGATCATGGCAAGCTGATGAATACACTCCCGCCGACATCCCGAATACACCTGATTCTTGAGGAGCTGAAACATCATCAGTGGCCACTGGTCATTCTGACCCGGATATCCCCGATCCTGCCATTTTCATTAATGAACCTGGTGCTACCTGCCATTGGCGTACGCCTTCGGACATTTCTGATCGCCGGCTTTCTTGGTATGTTACCCAGAACACTGTTTGCCCTCTGGGCAGGCATGCAGGCAAGAGACCTGATCTCTTTACTGAAAAACCCGACACAAGGTAACCTGTCCATCATTTTCATGGTGACGGTATCAATTCTTTCCGTTGGCGGGCTGCTTTATCTTGCCCAGAAAGCATCATCAACCATCATGATGAAACAGGCAGCCAGGCACAGGGAGAGCGATACCTATGACTGAACAGCGTGTCGCACTCTTTGTGGATGTGCAGAACATCTATTACACCACTCGACAGGTGTATAACAGCCACTTTGATTACAACGCATTCTGGGCACTTGTCAGTAAAGGCAGAAAGATCACCAAAGCTATCGCCTACGCTATTGACCGTGGAGACCCCAGGCAGCAACAATTCCAGGGCATTCTTCGAGCCATTGGCTTTGAAGTAAAACTGAAGCCCTACATCCAGAGAAGTGATGGCACCTCAAAAGGTGACTGGGATGTAGGCATAACGCTGGATGTCATGAGCTGGGCACCCAGGGTGGATACCATCGCCCTCGCTTCCGGTGATGGCGACTTTGACCTGCTCCTGCATAAGGTGCAACAGGATTTCGGCCTGCAGACTGAGGTCTACGGTGTTGAGGCTCTGACGGCATCCTCCCTGATCCAGGCTTGCAATCACTTTGTGCCGATTACCCATGACCTGTTACTGCCCATCAAGGCAGCAAAAAAACGTCAACAAAAGGCAATAAACACCATATAAATCAGAACAACGGCACAGAAGTTGAAG
>NZ_JAHHPP010000282.1 GCF_024606265.1 Endozoicomonas sp. SESOKO1 | reverse complement strand
GTCAAAAGGGTTGTCCAGAACCCTGTCGGTGGTCTGCGTCTTTTTGCTGTTTTTCGGGGTAGTGATTACGGCCCTGCTGGTTGTGATTCCGGCACTGGTCCATCAGATCAAGACGGTGATCCATCAGCTACCGGCCTGGGCCGCCTGGATTGAGACGAATGTCATTCCTTACATTCAGAAATATATTGCGGTTGATCCCTCCCTCTTTGATTTCGATGAAATCTCCAAAAGGCTGGCCGGGTTATGGCAAAAGGCTGGTGGGCTCCTGGCCAGTTTTGGTATTTCAGTTTCCAGGTCCTCCATTGCGCTGATCGGGTTTATGGCCAATCTGTTTCTTATTCCCGTGGTGACTTTTTACCTGTTGCGCGACTGGGACAAGATGATGGCTGACCTGAAAATGATGTTGCCCCGCAATGTCGAGCCGGTGGCTGTGACGTTGGTGAGTGAGTGCGATGAAGTACTGGGTGCCTTTCTCAAGGGGCAGATGATGGTCATGCTGGCACTGGGCGTCATTTACAGCCTGGGGCTGACCATGATCGGCCTGCAGTTCGCTATCCTGATTGGCATGCTTGCCGGGCTGGCCAGCATTATTCCCTACATGGGATTTGTCCTGGGGTTTGCTGCAGCGATGGTTGTCGCACTGTTTCAGTTTGATGGCTATGCGGGGGCCGGGCTGGTAGTGGTGGTATTCATGGTCGGTCAGGCATTGGAAGGCTGGGTACTGACGCCACTGCTGGTGGGGGATAAAATTGGTCTGCACCCGGTAGCGGTTATTTTTGCCCTGATGGCTGGCGGGCAGTTGTTTGGCTTTGTCGGAATGCTTATCGCCCTGCCCATGGCCGCGATAATTATGGTGCTTTTGCGCCACCTGCACAGAAACTATAAGGCCAGCAACCTTTATCGTGCCGGAGCAGCTGAAGAGAAAGACTGAGGTCGCCGCTGTTGCGTTGGCACTGTTTCTGGTGGTTCATTTTCTGGGGCCGGTGCTGGTGCCTTTTGTCGTCAGTATGGTGCTGGCATATCTTGGTGACCCCCTGACGGACTGG
>NZ_JAHHPP010000281.1 GCF_024606265.1 Endozoicomonas sp. SESOKO1 | reverse complement strand
CTACAACAGAAGTCAGCTCTGGTATATCTGGCAGCACAACGGCATAGGTAGAGAAACAATAACGGGGCGACTTAATCCGGGCGGGGTGGGAATATCCCGCAAGGCAGTCAGCGTAGCCTGATCCGTTGCCATCAAGCCGATAAAACGACCGGGATCCTGGTGCATAAAATGGGCAATGCGCTCAACATCACCTTCCAGTTTGGCATCAAGATATTCAACATGGGAACGCAATTTGGCAGGCTTAATGCCGTTCTGATGGTAGTACGACAGAAGGGCCGGCAACTGGTCATCCTCTGATTCGGTGTTGAGCTTATTCAATCGCTGAATCTCAATTCTGAGGTTTGCGCATTTATCGCCAATGTTGCTTATTTCAGTTTGTTTACGGGTCAGGCTGTCACGGAGTTCCGAGAGGAGGTAGTCGCTATAAGGATCCGCAAGCTCACCCTCCGAGAGCCTTAAAAGACATGGGTTGTTAACTGCGGCTTGCAGCAGGTCAGATTCTTTCTGCAGCCATTCAGACAGCTTTTGCTGCTCATGGTCAATGCTGACTTTTCTGATCTCGGCGTCTCGAATGGCACTCTGATGATCTTGCTGTTTCTCTCCCTCCACAGCAATGTTCTCTTCAAGCTCTTTGATCACATCCTTTGTGTCCTGAATGAGCATTTCCAATCTCTCGCTGGCTTGCTCAGGAGCTTCACCGGGCTCTAATGACAATTGCAACAGACTGCTATTGGCGTGGCTGATGCTGCTGTTAAGCTCCGTCAGGCGTGCAGTTACGGCTTTGTCTTTGGCAATGGCAGATTTCAGTTTGTATTGAGTGTTTTTGTCTTCGTTCTTCTTCTCGTCAATCGCAGTTAGCAGGAACCGCTTCTCTTTTTTCACCAGCTCAAGCTCGTGGTTGCATCGGGCGTGAAACTGCTGTCGAGTTTCTTCAATGCGATGACGAAGCGGCGCCGTTTCGTTATCTACAGCCAGTAACGCTTCCTGCAGGCGATTAACTTCTGTATGGGTTTTATTCCTAATTGCGGCAAGATCGGCAGCCTCGACATGATGCTCATCAAGTTGATCTGCAGATAGTGACTCCTTGCGCTGGCGCAGTTCTTCATTGATAGCCTCAGCATCTCGCCGTCGTTTGGCGTTGAGAATAATCAGGTGGTCAACTTCGGTGGTGGCAATAGACTCGTCTATGGCCTGTATGCCCAAGGCCGCCTGTTCCAGTCGTACCTGATGATCTTGGTGCTCCTTTTCCGCCAGAGGCAGTGCTTTTGAAACGAGCTGAGCGGCTTTCGCAAGATGCCCCACCACCTCTTTTTTATCATTCTCATGACTTCGCCAGCGAGAGGCCTGATCTTCGAAAGTGATCAGGGAGGTTTCCAGCTGTCGAGCGATATGAAGCTCTTTTTTCTTCTTTGGAATGGATTGGCACTTATCCAGCAAGAGCTCGATACTCTCTCTGACTCCCGTGTAGTGTGCAGGATCCAGTGTGGTGCCCAGATAAAAAGAGAGAAAATGGGTCTCGTCTTTGAATCTTAACGTCTTGCCAATCCCCCCTTCCTGAGTTGAAAAATCCACTTGTTTGTCGAGCAACCATGGGTCAAGCCCCTCACTGGCAAGTCGGGATTTCCACTCGCCCTGATTCTCAGTATGGAAGCAGCCCATATCGGCCAGCTGACCTTTCCAGTCAGACCAGCCTGTACGCTGATTGGCCAGATCATCATACAACCCCTTAATATCCTGATAGCCCGTTGCCGAATCGGACATAAAAAACAGGCGCTTCAAAGTACTGTCGTTCTGTGTCGATTCTTTTTTCAGCAGAAGCTGGCCCACCAGAAGTCGCTGAGCTATCTGATACTCATTGCCGAGCAAGTCACCGTTTAGCTTATGGGATACAAACTCAATCAGAACCAGTGCTGGCCTGCCGGATAGAATATAAGAGTCAATACCTTTGTCCTTGCCTGACTGAAGGTATTGTATGAATCGATCCTGGTGAGGCGACAGGCAGCTGAAAATCATTGAGATAGCTGTTGTTTTGCAAGTGCCATTTTGAGCAAACACCAGTGGCCGGTCAGATGGGTTGTGCTCATCAATAATCCGGAGATCAACATCTTTCAGATAATTGGGGCCTGCGACAATTTCAGTGAGAAAAAAACGGGCAATTTTCCACGAACTGTTCATACAGAAGCCCTCATTGATTCCGGCTGACTGCCCTCTGTGTTATCTGGGTGCAGTAAAGCATTGAATCGCGCAAACAAACGGCTGGCAGCCGATCTCAGTGACAGTTGATAAGACTCGGAGACTCGATA
>NZ_JAHHPP010000280.1 GCF_024606265.1 Endozoicomonas sp. SESOKO1 | reverse complement strand
GTTTCGCCTGGCGACCATAGAAGGTTAGCACCACCTGATCCCATCCCGAACTCAGCAGTGAAATGACCGATCGCCGATGGTAGTGTGGGGTTTCCCCATGTGAGAGTAGGTCATCGCCAGGCACCAAACAGAAAATCCCGGTTGAGTAATCAACTGGGATTTTTTTTGTGCAGTCTTACATGAAAGCTTATTCGACAAACTTTGTAGGGTTAGCTGTCCCACTCATCAGGCTCAATATCCTCTCTTCTTTTCTTTAAGGCTTTTGTCAAGAAGCCTTTATCTATGAAGGCTTTTTCCAAGGCACCAGCAATGTCAACTCCCATACTCTCTTGACCAGGTTGTTTAGAGTTTGCAGCGGAATTATCGCGCTTTTCAACTTCTGGTGCTTTATCTTGATTTCGATTTTTACCTTCATTGAATTTCACAGCGGATCTATCTTTTTTGAGACCCTCAGGTAATTTATTTAATTTTTTTCCATTGCGAATATCACTTAAAAGTGCACTTCTTTGCTCTTGAGCTTTAATGTTACTACTGCCTTTCGTGGTTTGGCCTCTTGCTGATGGTGCTGGTGCTGGTGGTCGCGGTGGTGCTGGCGGTACACGTTTGCTACCACCGGTTTGGTCTTTACCGTCACCGCTTTTTGTAGTGTTGCCAGAAGGCAGTGGCGGCGGTGGTGGCGGTGCCGGTATATGTTTGTTACCACTGGTTTGGTCTTTATCGCCAACGCTTTTTGCGGTGTTGCGAGAAGGTAGTGGCGGCGGTGGTGGCGGTGCCGGTATATGTTTGTTACCTCCGGTTTGGTCTTTAGCGCCACCGCTTTTTGCGGTGTTGCCAGAAGGTAATGGTGGTGGCGGTGCTGGTCGCGTTGGTGGTAATGGTGCTAGTTGTCCTCTGCGTGGTGGTTGTGGTTTACGTCTACTATCGGATTGGTTTTCAACACCACGGATCTGCGTAGTATTGCTATCGCGAGGTATTGGTGGCAGTGGCCTACCTTTGACCCCAAAGGTTTGTTGTTTTTCATCAGCTGATTCTTGATGTATGCCTGAGGCAGTGTTTGCGTCAACATCGTTTTGAGGTGCTTTAGCGTCATTTGCAGTAGAAGCTTTGTCCCTTGGGTCACCAAAACTGCTACTTAACGAGTGATTATTGTTTTTATCCACTTCATTGTCGGGCCTGGCATCCACATCCATGCGGCCAGTTCTATTGGTTGCTACTGACTGTGCATGTAACATTCTCAGCTGTTTTGCCTTGTCCAGCTGTTCCGGGGTGATACTGCCTGGTAGCCTTGTGGCGTGTTGATGATTTTTCCTGGCTTTTTTCGTCTCATTGTCAGTTGCTTTTTTATGTGCCTGCCTGGCCAGTAGACAGGCTGTCTCGGCAACAACCAATTGATCATAGGTTTCTTTTTGAACAGAACTGGCTGTTACTGATTCTTGAACACTGTTTTTGAGTTTTTCTATTTCACCCTCAGGTAACCAGTCCTGTTTATTTGCCACAATTTTTTGAAAGTGACTGGCGAAGCAAGCATGATTGAAGGATTTTAAAGCCAGGTTTGAATTCGTATCCATTGGATCCAGATTTTGGAGGTTTTTCCACGACTCAGTTAACTCTGATTTTCTATAGGCAGTCAGGAATACTTCCGGGTGTGCGGGGGAAGCTGATTCAGGCGTCGGTTCATCTTCAAAATATATTCCGGTACTTGAATTAAATTGTTCCAGTCTGGAAATTAAATCACCGTAAAGTTTTATATAAGCTTCTTGTTGTTTTTTGAATTCTGAAAATTTTCTTGCTTCTCTATCATGAAGTTTTTTGTTTTCACTCTCTGTATTTTGTGTTTTCCTCTTCTTGTTTAGTATATTTTGTTTGGCTTTCATTGCCTTTGCCTCATTTTCTACAGTTTTAGAGGCATTTATTAGTGTTTTGTTAAGTTTTTTGATTATGTTTGGGATTATTTCACATTCTGATTCTAATTCCTTTATTTGTTTGTCTGTGTTGATTTTGACTTTCTTGAAATGTTCTCCAGGTGTTGAAGAAACTTCTTGAAAGAATGGATAGACTATTGAATCTCTTACAGTCTTGATTTCATCCGATAATTCTTTATTCTCTTTCAGATTATTTCGTGTCTTGCATGCAGTTGTCACTTTTTCTACATCCTCGGAAAACATGACAATCATCATATTTCTTAATGCTTTTCTATGCTTTTGATACAAGTTGTCATTAATTTTTTTGGCAGTATCGAGCAGGCCTTTGACAGCATTACATTTGTATTTAGTCAATTCAAGAGTCTGAGGTTGTTCTTTATCATGGCTAATGCTTCTGAGGTGGTTAGGCATTTTATCAACAAGTACAGCCATTTGATTATTAATTTTCTCAAGCAGGGGATCAATTATTTTGGGTGGTACGAATTTCTTATCTCTCAGCCTGATCACTTCCTCATATAATTTAATGAGTTTTTCTCCCGAGTTACAGGATCTGATTTCGTAAGATAGAAATTCCTTAACATCTGACTGGACAAGTTTCTGGAATTCATTTCGGTTAATATAATTGCAATTTTCTGGGATTGAGTCAGGAAGGTTCAATATGCTGTCAATATGATCGGATCTTTCTTTAACTTCTTGTGTTAAAAGTTCAACACGCCTATTGGTCATGAGCTTTTGGAATTCATGCCTTTTTTGGTTTATGGTGGATTTTTTCGGGTTGATGCGCTCTATATCCAAAAAATTTTCTATCTTTCGTCCCCAGTGGGCAGCCAGTTTTCCATGGCTATTTAAAATTTTGGTTTCCTTGCCTGATTCAATTCCTGCATACTTTGCTGGTTTTTGGTCAGGTATTTTTATTTGATCGATGGGTTGGGGTGATATGCGTTGGCTATCCATGTCTGCATCCAAAATTATAATGTCATGAGTAAATGATAGTGTACATTAATCGGATAAATATAAGGGTGAATTTTAACAGAATTGATTTTGTATCTCGAGGGTAAGAGTCATATTTTTGGCAGGCCTGTTTTGATCAATAACTAATTAAAACAGCAGGTATTCCGAATTGAATAAACAAATGTGAGCTAACGTTCAATATATACTCCAGGAGTTTACCCATTATGGAAAACCAAATACAAATAACAATAACCTTCCTGATCTATTTTGTTGCCATGTTGGGGGTTGGTTATATTGCGTGGCAGAGAACCCAAAACTCTTCTGACTATTTTCTCGGCGGGCGTTCACTGGGGCCATGGTCGGCGGCTTTGAGCGCCGGTGCTTCTGATATGAGTGGATGGTTGTTATTGGGCCTGCCGGGGTATGCGTTTGCTGCCGGTTTTGAAGCGATCTGGCTGGGGCTGGGGTTACTGGGAGGAGCCTGGTTGAACTGGCTTCTGGTGGCCCGGCGTTTAAGAGTATACAGTGCACTCGCGAATGACTCTTTGACGCTTCCTGAGTTTTTTTCCAACCGCTTCTCCGATCTGAAGTATATCCTGCAGCCGGTCAGTGCTGGTTTTATCCTGATTTTCTTTCTTTTTTACACCAGTTCAGGATTGGTAGCCGGTGGCAAACTCTTTGAGTCTGTTTTTGGCTTTGACTATGAGCTGGCTGTTATTCTTGGCATGCTGAGTGTGGTCTCCTATACCCTGTTTGGTGGTTTCCTGGCGGTATGCTGGACCGATCTGGTGCAAGGTCTGCTGATGTCGGCAGCGCTGCTGATTGTGCCGGTGACCGTGCTGGAAGTCACCGGAGGTGCCGGCCAGGTGCTTACCGAAATTGCCGAACTGAATCCCCATCTGACCAACATGTTCACTGATGTTCGGGGGGAAACCCTTTCTGTGATTACGGTTTTGTCATTACTGGGCTGGGGGCTGGGATATTTTGGTCAGCCACACATCATGGCGCGTTTTAAAGCAATCCAGTCCAGTCATCAACTCACTCTGGCACGGCGTATTGCGGTTTCATGGACTGGAATCTGTATGCTGGGTGCCTTGCTGGTAGGTTTGACCGGAATCATTTATACCCAGCGGCAGGGGCTGGTTCTGGATGACCCCGAAGCTATTTTTATTTTGATGGTTAATACACTCTTTCACCCGGTCATAGCTGGTATTCTACTGGCCGCTATTCTGGCCGCCATTATGAGTACAGCTGATTCTCAATTACTGGTTTGTTCTACGGCAGTAGCAGAAGATTTTTATCGCAATATGCTGCGTCCCAATGCCACTCAGGGTGAGATGTTGATGGTTGGCCGTATTGCTGTTGTCGGTATTGCGGTACTGGCCACGGTGCTGGCATTAAACCCGGACAGTTCTGTGCTTGAGATGGTGTCTTATGCCTGGGCAGGGTTTGGTGCCGCCTTTGGACCTGCACTGCTGTTTTCACTGTACTGGAAGAGAATGAATGGGTTGGGAGCCCTGGCCGGTATTGTAGTGGGTGGTATTACTGTGGTGGTATGGCGCTCGATCAGTGGGGGTATTTTTGAAGTTTACGAGATTATTCCCGGCTTTATCGCAGCTTCAATGGCAATCGTAGTGTTTAGCCTGATGGGTAAAGCACCTGCCAAGGTGGAGTCAGAAACCTTTCAGAAGGTGCAGGCGCTATTGAAATCCCCATCGTCGGATAATCAAGATGAGCCGGTTATTGACTAGTTATGGCGTGGGTAGCGCCAGAAGTTTGGGCTGAAAGGGAGTGTCAAGGTGGTATCCTCACCGGCAAGACAGGCTTCAGGATGATACCTGCTCAGGTGATAGCGCACCCGTTGCTCTTGTTGTTTGGATACATCCACCATAATCAGGTGTTTGCCTTTAACCAGATCGTCGTGGAATCGAGCCGTTTTGTAATTCTCGCGGGTGATGCCTGCCAACCCACCGCTCCATGCACCAAACATGGTGAACACGCCAGCGACCAACAGGAGGGCGGGAAGCGGGATATCGACCCCAATCGGGTTCCACCATTCAATCACAGTGGCCGCCAGCAGACCAGCAACTCCACCAATGAGGGCGCCTAACTCTCCTGAGTGGAGCACATCGTTTTCCTGGAGCATGTTGGCACTGTGAACTTGCTTGTGATATAGGCCTGCTTCATTTCGGCTTAAAACATGCAGATGCCAGTCGGTGATACCGTCCTGGTGCAGATCTTCAGTAATGTTGGTTACACTGTCGAGTGAGCCGGTCAGGTAGTAGAGACGTTTCATGGTAATCTCCTGCTTTACTGCGCGCAGAATTGATGAATAGAGTATAGATTATCCGGGAGGTTGCCTGAGAATAGATCAGCCCATTGCTACTCCTCGCCAGGGCTCTATTTTGAGGTAGTCTCCCAGGTTCCCACATGGTTTTAGGTGAGTTGACGATGAAGCAAATAAAAGTTGCAGTCAGAAAGAAAGGATCCAGAAGCGCCCAGGAATTCAGTGAAGCAGACAATGAGCTGAAGCAGACACTGGAGCGACTGGCAAAAAAGGGACTGAATCCTATGCAGATGTGTCAGAAGCTGATTGAACATGAGGTTAAGCATCCCGGAAACGGTGACTGGACCTATGATCGGGTCGTTGAGGAATGTGAGCGGTTGAAAGTGTGATACCCCGGCATCCGGTCGGTGAGGTTGTCTCCTCCTGAGCGCAACCTTACCAGCACGGTTATTTTTGCGTGTCTTTCAGGAGGTTCTGGAAGCGTCGCAGCTTCTCTTCCCGGGTCAGCTGAGGGGCTGGTTCCGATGGCTCCTGAATGAGTGGGCTGTAATCCAGCGCTGACGCTTCTGCCAAGGTTTCCTCTGGTTTTGCGCGTTCCTGAAGCCAGGCATCCATTACATCAAGGGCCTCTAATAGCCCTTGATGTTCATCCGATTCATTCAGGTTATCAGCATCCGATATCTGGTTTATTTTTTTGACCAGATTACTGCGTATTTGGAGAATTCGCTCTTCCGAGATCTGTTCCCTGTTCTGTTCCAACCATTTTCTGGCTGACTCTCCATTGGTGGCCATGGTGAATAGTTACCCGTACTGATGAACAAGACTACCTGATGACACACATCGAGGGTTCAGTTCTGTTTGAAAGGCATGAATTTCAATGTTGAAAGACAGGCAATGATAAGAAGATACGTTGAAAAATTCATCTACTATTACATTTTGTTGGCCATACCCCTAGCGATAGCCTGTCTTTTCTCGGTAAATACGATCCAGATACCGGTGGCCAATCTACGTACAATTCCGTTATCTTACGATGCTTTATTTTTTTACTCATTGATTGGCAGAATGTCTTGACCAGTGAAACTCAGGCTCAGTTTGCATTGATGGTGGAACAGCTGAAAAAGCTGTTGTCTCAACCTGTGCCTGACAAGCGGCTTGTCAGAATTGAACTCCCGTTGCCGGTTATTCACCTGCATGGTTTTCTGGCGGCACAGGACGGTGCTGAAAAAGCGTTCTGGGCTGACAGGGAAGGCGATCATGCTATAGCGGCGATTGGTTATAGCTGGTCAGAAAAATTATCCTGTCGCCGGGACCTGGCTTCTGCATTTACCACTGTCCGAAAACTCTTGGGTCATTTGCCGGAGCATGAGAGCTGTCACTGCCTCTGTTATCTCTCTTTTGCGGATGATGAATATTCAATATGGCCTGCTTTCGGTTATGGGATGGTCATCCTGCCACTGCTGGAGTTGGTTCAGACTCGCAAGGGCATGGTTCTGGGTGTGAACCTCAGGTCTGACAGTGTTTCGCAATACCACAGCAGTATTCGTAAGGCTCTTGGGATTATCGCAGCACTCAACTACCGTCAGCAGTTGCCCGAGGCTGACTTTACTTTTCAGCTTGAAGGGTACCAGCCGGACTCCAAGGTCTGGGATCAACTGGTTGGCAAGGCCAGACAGGACTTCGGTTCAGGCCTGCTGGATAAGGTGGTGTTGTCCCGGGAAACGTGTCTGAAACTGAAGGGGCACCTTTCTCCATTCTCATTGCTGTACACCTGGCAGCAGGCGAACCCGCACTCCTATCAGTTCTTATTTCAGGGGGAGGGACAAACGTTTTTTGGCTGCTCTCCTGAGCGACTGGTCAAGCGATTGGAAAATATTATTTCTACCGAGGCCCTGGCAGGCACAATTTTACGTGGTCAGAACCTGCATGATGATGCTCAGCTTGAAACCCAGCTGATGAACGATCGTAAAAATATCCATGAAAACCGTCTGGTTCTGGATGATATCTGCCGTAAGCTGCAACCGCTCTGTCAGTCCCTGGAAGCGGATCGCAGCCACTCTATTGTTAAACTTCGCCATATTCAGCATTTGCGTTACCAGATTCGTGGAATACTGAACCGTGATGTGTTTGATGAACAGTTACTGGATGTCCTTCATCCGACCCCTGCCGTGGGAGGAACTCCAAGGGAGGCAGCATTTTCGTTTATTGAAGCAAATGAACCCTATGCCCGTGGATTGTATGCGGGTGTGTGTGGGGTTGTTGGTGTTCAAAAAAGCGATTTCAGTGTGGCGATTCGCAGTGCCCGACTGGCTGATAACACCCTGATGCTTTACTCCGGTGCAGGTATTGTCAAAGACTCGGTGGCTGCCGAGGAGTGGTCCGAGTTGGATAATAAAATTGCTACGGTACTGGATATTCTTGATCGTACAAGCACAAGCGGTTCTGCCTTTTCGGGTAGCGGGAGGCGGGCAGCAGGAAGCGTCTGTTAACATGTGGAAGTTATTTCAGGACCGTTCCTTAACGTACCTGCTGAAAACCCTGAAAAAGTGCAGTAGCAATAAATACTGTAATACTTCATCTATGGCTGGCTGCCTGGGCCAGTGAGTTTGTTCATGACAGTTAAAACCGACTACGCAAATATCAACGGCATCTGGTCTGCGGTGCTGATTGAAGAGCTGTGGCGACTGGGCGTCCGGCATTGCTGTATTGCCCCGGGGTCTCGCTCAGCGCCATTGACATTTGCCGTGGCAGATCATAAAGGTATGACCCGCCATGTTCATTTTGATGAGCGGGGGCTTGGCTTCTTTGCCCTGGGGCTGGCCAAAGCCACCGGAGAACCAGTGGCTTTGATTACCACTTCAGGCACTGCGGTTGCCAATCTCTACCCAGCCATTATCGAAGCGCACCAGTCGGGTATACCGCTGGTGGTTTTGACCGCTGATCGACCTCCCGAGTTGATTGACTGCGGCGCCAATCAGGCCATTGAACAGCTGAATATCTTTGGTAACTACACCGGAGCGACGCTGGATTTGCCAACGCCGGACAGGTCTATCTCCCTGCGTTGGCTGCTGGGCAGTATTGACCAGACGTTTGCCCGGTCATCAGCGCTGGGGCTGCCTCTGCATATTAACTGCATGTTTCGGGAACCGCTGTACCCCCACCAGGCGGAAGAACCGGCGAAAGAAACAGCCCATATTGAAAATGACGCTTATCTTGCCAGTATCCAACCATGGATTACCTCGTCAACGCCTTATACAGAGTACTTTGTACCAGAGTTAACCCGGCTGCCTGATATCGGTCGTTGGCTGCATTTTGCTGATGGTGAAGGTTTGATTGTTGCGGGGCGGGTGATGCCTGAGACTGATGTTAATGTCATTGTGCAGTTATCAGAACGCCTGGGCTGGCCGTTAATAGCCGATGTTCAATCACAGCTGCACGGTCACCCGAAAGCCATCAGGCATGCTGACCTGTTACTGGCCAGTTCTGCCAGCGAAAACCTGTTTAATAAGGTCAACCGTGTGCTACAGATTGGCGGTTACCTGACGTCCAAACGGTTGGATCAGTTTATTGGCCGGCACCATTGGCAGGAATATTGGATGCTTGATCCTGCTCCGAGACGAGTCGATACAGGACAGCGACAGAGTGTGCGGCTGGTGGGTGATATTGAGTCGATGTGCCATCAACTGTTGCTCAGCAGTGAAGCGATACAGGCTAACATGGATTGGAGCATGCCATTTCTGGCACAGGCAGAGAAGCTTGGTGAATTGCTGAAAAGTCAACGGCCAGGCCAGCTTAATGAGCAATGGCTCGGTGCTTCCCTGGGGGAACTGCTACCACCGGGCAGCAGCTTATTCCTGGGTAACAGTCTGCCCATTCGCATGGTGGATATATTCTCAACACACCATTTACCACGGGTATATGCAAGCCGTGGCGTCAGTGGCATCGATGGGCTTATTGCCACTGCAACAGGGTGCGCTGCAGGAAACCAGGGGCCAATGGTTTTACTGATCGGGGACATCTCTTTCCTCCATGACCTTAACTCCCTGCAATTGGCCGCTCAGTGTAAAACGCCGCTGGTTATTGTGCTGGTTAATAACGACGGTGGTGGTATTTTCTATGTGACTACCAGAGGGGTGGACAGTGCTGCTGCCCGTGTCACTAATGATTATTTTGTCACACCCCATGGCCTTTCAGCACAGCATGCTGCTGAGCTGTTCAGAATTGATTACTCGGCACCACAATCCATTGATGACTTTACCCGGCAGTTTAATCAAGCCTGCAATAAGGCTGGTTGCACCATTATTGAAGTCGTTACGGAGTCTGGCCTGGGGGCAAAAAGTATTGAACAGGCCGTCGCTATGGCGAAAACACTGTGAGCCTGTCCTACTACTGCTCTGGTGATATCAACGCACCAGCAGTGGTGTTACTGCATGGGTTTCTGGGCAGTGCAAGTGACTGGCGGTCGCTGCTGGCATTGCTGAAAGACGACTATCATCTGATTACGGTTGACCTGCCGGGGCATGGTTCAAGTCAGTGGCTAGAGGAAGACTCGCAGGGCGCTGACTATTTCTGTCATCGTCTGGAACAGACGATTCAGGCCATTGAACAGGCAGAAGGCATCAGCCTGAAACGGCTTAATCTGCTGGGCTATTCACTGGGTGGCCGCCTGTCCATGGCCTATACCATTGCTTTCCCTGAGCGAGTCGGGAAGCTTATTCTGGAAGGAGCACATCCGGGGCTGGTCAGTGAACAGGAAAGAAGCGAACGATACCAGTCAGATCTTCAGTGGGCCAGGCGTTTTCGCCAGGAGCCAGTGGCTGATGTTCTTTGGGACTGGTATAAACAGCCGGTTTTTTCCGACCTGGAGGATAGTCAGGTTCTGTCTTTAATTGATGAGCGCTCACAAGGCAGTGGTCTACTATTAGCCGATGCCTTGATGGCATTCAGTCTATCGAAGCAGCCAGACTATCGCCGGGCACTTACCCGGATAAAGGCTGATTCACCACTTTCCCCTCGTGTTCATTATTTTCATGGTGAAAATGATCACAAGTTTGCGCAGCTTGGACAGTATTTACTGGTAGAGCATGTGGTATACCGTGTCCACCCTGTGACCGGGTGTGGGCACAATGTTCATCGGGAGCAACCCGAGGCCATGGCCCGGTTGCTCAGAGCGCTTTTCTAAAGGGCTATATAGAGCTATCAGGAGTTGGATATGAGCAAGCAGCTGGATTCAGGTGTGATCTGGGAAAACCTCAGTGGTGATTACCAGGACATTTTGTACCACCGGGCAGAAGGTATGGCCAAAATTACCATTAACCGCCCGGAAAAACGCAACGCTTTTCGACCGCAGACTATTGTAGAAATCCAGAAAGCTCTGGAGTTGGCACGTTTTGATGAGTCGGTGGGGGTGGTGATTCTGACCGGCGCTGGCGATCTGGCTTTCTGTTCCGGTGGAGACCAGAGCGTTCGCGGCGATTCTGGCTACAAGGATGATAAAGGGGCTCATCATCTGAATGTTCTCGATCTGCAACGTCAGATCAGAACCTGTCCAAAGCCGGTTATTGCCATGGTAGCCGGTTATGCCATCGGTGGTGGTCATGTCCTGCACCTGGTCTGTGATCTGACGATTGCGGCGGATAATGCCCGTTTTGGTCAGACAGGCCCTAAGGTGGGCTCATTCGATGGTGGTTTTGGTGCCAGCTATCTGGCCCGTATCGTTGGTCAGAAAAAAGCCCGGGAAATCTGGTTTCTCTGTCGTCAGTACGATGCGAAACAGGCTGAAGATATGGGACTGGTCAATACCGTTGTGCCTCTGGCAGAGCTGGAGCGGACAACCGTAGAATGGTGTCGTGAGATTTTACAACATTCCCCTCTGGCGATTCGCTGTCTGAAATCAGCCATGAATGCCGACTGCGACGGTCAAACTGGTCTTCAGGAACTGGCGGGTAACGCGACCCTGCTGTTCTATATGAGTGCAGAGGCACAGGAGGGACGTGATGCTTTCCTGGAAAAACGTCAGCCGGATTTCAGCCGCTTCGGTCGTAATTCCTGAACCCCCTTTTTTACCAATCGATGAAAGACTGTAAGGCCGATATCCTGAGGTATCGGCTGCCTTTAAAACAGCCGTTATTGCTGAAGCATGCCTGCCTGAAGAAGCGGGAAGGGCTGATTTTGCGTTTGCGTATCGGCAACCGGTGTGGTTATGGCGACATAGCGCCACTGCCGGGGTTTAGCCGTGAGAGTCTCTCAGAGGCCGAAAAGCAACTTCAGGCTTTCTGTCGGGCAGTTGATGATGGCCAGACTTTATCTCTCAGAGATGTTGAGAACAGTGCTTTTCTTACCGATGTTCTGCGGTTACAGCCAATACCGTCAGTGCTATTTGGCATTGAATCCGCGCTGTGGTGGTGGCAACAGAAACATTGGTTTGACCCGCCAGAAACCGGACCACTTTTGCAGGGCAGCACCGAGCATATTATCCACCGGCTGGCACAGTGGCAGGGAAACTGGCCGACAGAGTTCAAGTTAAAGATAGGACGGGACTCCATTGAAGAAGACTGTGTTAGAATTAACACCGTTCTGCAGGCTTTGCCGAAGTCCGTCAATATCAAGTTGGATGCCAATCAGCAATGGACATTGGATCAAGCCATCAGGGTTGCTGCCTCTATTGATGTTGAGCGAATTACTTTTGTTGAAGAGCCGACCGCTAATGTGGACGAATTTTCACAACTCTACGAGAAGACCGGGCTTCGTTTTGCCCTGGATGAAACTGTCCAGAACCCGGAATACCTTCTACAACCCATGCCGGGCCTGGCTGCCGTTGTTATAAAGCCGACACTGGTGGGGGGGCTGGCGCGTTGTCGGCATCTGGTGACAACGGGCAGAAACCTCGGTATCCGGACTGTTTTCAGTTCCTCGTATGAGTCATCCATTGGTTTGCACATTCTGGCTCAGCTCAGTGCTCAGTGGACACCGGGGGAGCGACCAGGCCTGGACACTTCATCCGCTTTTATCGACAGCCTGACCTCTGAAATGATTATTGCCGGTCAGCCGGTTTCCATTAACCCTGCTTTTGTCAGCCCGGCAGATACAAAGTTGAACAGCAGCATAGAAGAAAGCAGTTGATGAAAACGATCTTTCCTGAATTACAACATTGTCCATTACGTCATCGAGCCATTCATCAGTCCACCTGTACAGCGATTCAACTGGAGGAGAGCACTGTCACTTTCCGGTTGCTTGATGAATGGGTGGATGAGTGTTGCCGTGTATACCGCGATAAGGGGATGAAAGCCGGAAATCGACTTCTGTTTGTCACCCGTAAGCCGCTGGATACGGTGGTGGTTGCATTGGCCTGCCTTCGTGCCGAATGGGTTTTCTGCCCGGTAAATCCAGCCTTTCCGGAAGAGCAAATGTCAGGATATCGTCATCGGACTGGTGCTACGCTGGTGGCAGACAGTGCGGGTGTTCGCTTCCATCGTCGTATGTCAGAAATGTGTCCACGATCAGAGGGTGGTCTTAAGCCCATTAAAATCAATGCGGAAGCCGTTTACGACCTGATCGCAACCTCTGGAACGACGGGCATCCCAAAGGCGGTGGCGCACAGTTATAAAAATCATTATTTCAGTGCGTTAGGCTCGATGCATACATTGCCATTAAGCTATGGTGATACCTGGCTTTTATCCTTGCCGCTGTTTCATGTAGGTGGGCTGGCTATTGTTATGCGTTGCCTGCTGGCTGGTGCCACAATGGTGCTGTTTGAACGGGTGCTGTTTGAACGACGTTTGCCGCTGGATGAGATGTTGACCAGACAGCGATTGACTCATCTTTCCCTGGTGAATACCCAGTTGTTCAGGCTGATTCAGTCCGGGTTATCACTCTACGATACAGGAGTACGTTATATTCTGCTGGGTGGAGGTGTCGCCTCCCCCAGGCTGGTGCATGAGGTAAAAGAGCAGGGGGTCACTGTTCTGACGACCTATGGCATGACCGAGATGACTTCCCAGGTTTGTACAGGAGAACCACTGTTTACCGGTAGTGGTGTTACTTCCGGAACTGTATTGCCATGGCGTGAGGTTCGGCTGACAGAGGAAGGTGAGATTCAAGTGCGTGGAGAAACACTGGCAAAGGGGTATTTTCAAAATGGTGAGGTTACTCCGTTGTCGGGTCCTCGTGGATGGTTTTGTACGGGTGATAAAGGGCGTTGGTACGGTGAACAGTTACAGGTAGATGGTCGCATGGATAACATGCTGATCTCAGGGGGGGAGAATATTCATCCCGAAGAGATTGAACAGGCTTTGCTGGGATTCCCGGAAATTATCCAGGCGGTGGTTGTTTCAATGACGGATCCTGAGTATGGTCACCGCCCTGTTGCTTATGTCCAGACCGTGGACGGTACTCTGAATGAGCCATTTACAAAAGAAAGACTGGCAGGCAAGATAGCTAAATTCAAAATACCTGTACATATCCGTTTATTTCCTGAGCAGATAGCAGAGTCAGGGATCAAGATTAATCGCCGCTTTTTTCAGGCACTTTTAGAATAACATTACGACACAGGCAGACTTCTGCCGACAATGTACTAGACTGGATTCAATAGTCTTAGCCAAACTGAGTTGCAGGGTGCAGTTGGTTTGAATTTAACCGTCAGACGTTGAAGTTAGAATAATATGAAAAATAATCACATTAGCTACAACGCTCCCAGTGATCTGGCCACCTTTGATGAGGCCCAGCCCCATAATTCTCCGGTAAGGGCTTTTCTTGCAGTAAAACTTCCCCTTGAGCTTGCTGCAACACTTCATAAGAAGGCCATTCATCGAGCTGGTGAAGGGCATGTCCATGACTTGCGCTGGGTAGCTCCACAGCAGCAGCATATTACCCTGAAATTTCTTGGAAACAGCTACCCTCATCAACTACAGCAGCTAATTGGCAACCTTGAAAATGATTTGGCCGATTACCATACCTTTGACAGTATGACCGGCTGTTTTCGTTTCTTTCCAAATGGGCGAATCCCCCGGGTGCTTGCCCTGGAGATGCATTCTGGGCAGGAATTAAAACGGCTTGCCGATATTTGTGAGCGGGCAGCTGTGCAGTCGGGCTTCAGTGCTGAAACCCGGAGCTTTCGGCCCCATGTGACACTGGGGCGGTTTAAACACCCGCAACATGCCACTCACAGTCAGTATTTTAACCTTCCCAGCTACCGGATGACTGTTGGTGAGGTGGTATTACTGGAAAGTGAGAGTACATCGATAGGCACGCGATATAAATCCCTCCAGGCTTTCCCGTTGTTGCCGCTGGCGATCAGTGCATAATGAGTTGTCGTTTAATAACCGGGATGGTTTAGTGAGCGTTGCCCGTTTCCCGTTGCCCGAAAAAGACAGGGCGCTTGTGCTTTTTCTTTTTCGGGAACGGGAAACGGGCAACGGGAAACGGCTTTTTCGGGCAACGGAAAACCCACAATCCTAAATCAAACGCAAAACACACTCCGCAACCATGCCTGAATAAACACTTGCCTAAGTGTTGATACTTATTTCTTGATAAGTATCAAGTCGTTTTTTTCTGCAGCGTGATATGCTGCAGAAAAACTACTGGATAATTCTATATGGAATTGGTGTGTCCTGCCGGTAACCTTCCTTCCCTGAAAGCCGCTGTCGATAATGGTGCTGATGCCGTATATATTGGCTTTCGGGATGAAACCAATGCCCGGCATTTTGCAGGTCTGAATTTTTCCGATCAGCGGGCAATGAAGGCGCTGGATTACGTTAATAAAAATCCCCGTGGAAAAAAGGTTCGGCTATTCGTTGCGGTAAACACGTATGCCCAGGCGAGCAATTGGAACCGCTGGAAAAAAGCAGTGGATATGTGCGCCGACTTCGGTGTCGATGCGCTGATTGCTGCAGATATCAGCGTGCTGGACTATGCCAGCAAGCGATACCCTGACCTTAATCTTCACCTTTCCGTTCAGGCTTCTGCCACCAATCAGGCCAGCCTGTCTTTTTATCATGATCATTTCGGTATTAAACGCGCCGTACTGCCCAGGGTGCTGTCGTTAAAGCAGGTTGAGCGACTGGCTCAGAAAAGCCCGGTAGAACTGGAGGTATTTGCCTTTGGCAGTCTTTGCATTATGGCTGAAGGGCGCTGCATTCTCTCATCCTATGTCACGGGAGAGTCACCCAATACCGTGGGTGCCTGTTCTCCTGCATCGGCTGTACGCTGGCAGACAACAGCCAATGGTATGGATACCCGGTTGGGGGGGCTGTTGATCGACCGTTTTGATCATCATGAGCAGGCAGGGTATCCGACCCTGTGCAAGGGACGCTTTACCGTGAATGACAAGGTCAGCCATGCCATCGAAGAACCAACCAGTCTCAATACACTGAACCTGATTCCGCAGCTGCATCAGGCTGGCATAAGTGCGGTCAAAATTGAGGGCCGGCAGCGAAGCCCGGCCTATGTGGCCGAAGTGGTGCGCATCTGGCGGGAAGCACTGGATCATTACCGGGCAAATCCCGATGGTTTTACCACCAATGATCGCTGGATGGCTGGCCTGTCCCGATTGTCTGAAGGTAGCCAAACGACATTGGGTGCATATAATCGCCCCTGGCAGTGATCGTCATGCTATCGCTACCTGGTACATTCCGGGTCATGCCCAAAAATGCCCATGGCGCGTGGAAATATTTTGCGCCACCCTCAGGAATGAAAAATGGTTAAGCAAAATATTTTTCACGGCAAAAGATATGGAATAAACGATGCAAATTACCCTTGGCCCATTACTGTTCTTCTGGCCTAAACAAGAAGTGACTGCCTTTTACGAGAAAGTGGCTGAATCCGGCTTTGATCGAATCTACCTGGGGGAAGTCGTCTGCTCCAAAAGGCGAGAACTGAAGCTGGATGACTGGTTAGCCATAGCGAAGTTATTGCAGGCAAAAGGGAAAGAGGTGGTTCTGTCCACACTGACCCTGATTGAGGCAGAATCCGAACTGGCGCAGGTGAGTAAGATCTGTGAAAACGGGACGTTTGTCGTAGAGGCCAATGATATGGCGGCTGTCCACTATCTTGCAAAAGCGGGCGTTCCTTTCAGTACCGGTCCCTCAGTGAACCTCTATAGTGCTGAAGCGTTACAGGTCCTGCATCGTACGGGGTTAAAACGCTGGGTTCTGCCGGTGGAACTCTCTTTCGAACATCTCAAATTGATCATGGCCCGATTACAAGAGCTGGGCATTACTGATCTGGAAACCGAGGTATTCAGCTATGGCTATCTACCACTGGCTTACTCTGCCCGCTGTTTTACCGCCCGTACCCATGAGCTGAACAAAGACAGCTGCGAGTTCAGCTGCATCAAGTCATCGGCAGGCATTCCCCTGGCGACCCAGGAAGGCGATGCGCTGTTCACCATCAATGGTATCCAGACACTGTCTGGCAGCTGTCATAATATTCTGGATCAGTGGCAGGCAATGGAAAGTGCTGGGGTAAAGGCGATGCGTCTTTCCGGTCATTCGCAGGATATTCTGAAAGTGGCAGATGAACTGGTGCGGGCAATGGGGCATGGTATTACGGCTATTACTTCTGAGAATCAACAGTGTAATGGCTACTGGTCAGGTAGGCCCGGCATAAGCCATTGAGCAACTGGGAGCAATCACCGTGAGGGTGTTGCGAAAGCCCCTGAAAAGAAGTGAACCACAAAGGCACGAAGACACAAAAGTTTTTTGGACTTGCCTGAGCTATGCTTGGCAATCAAAAAAGGCTTCCTTTGTGCCTTGGTGTCTTTAAAGCTTTTCCAAAATGTGTAGCTTAACCACATAACAGCCCAACTCCAGAAGGTATGAGGGCTTAACTTCAACGATTGCTTTAGCGCACCCGGGAAAGATGCCCAATCCGCTCCCTTTATATTCAATCCGCAACGGCCTGTCCAAGTTTCAAGCCCTGACTACGGTTTCTGCTCAACAGCGGGCACTGAACGCCTGCGGCAAATGCTCAATGATACGCTGGTCACGGGTAATCAACGGGCAATCACAAAACATGGCATCAGCGGCAATCAGCCGGTCAAAAACGTCCCGCGTCCAGTGAATACCCATGGCCGATTGAACCAGTCCTGCGGTAGGTGTTTTCGAACAAACCATGCCCACATCACCATACAAGTCAGCCACTATCTCGGCAGGGGTATAGGCAATCCGGCCAATCTCATGCAAATACTGAAGCTCCAGCCTGGCCAGTTCTGGCAAAACAATATCATGATATTCAAGTTGCTCCCGGGCCTGTGGGGAAACCTTGCTCAAATCACCACTGTGCAGAAAGACCACAATATGGGTATCAATCAAAACCATTATCTGGCTCCCATTGGTGGGTGATCGCTTCCTCAAGACCATCTGCCTTATCCGGTGGTAGCAACGTATCGCGGACCTTGAGATTGCCAAGCTTTGATGAAGCTCTGGTGACAACATCCAGTTTTAAAATAGTTCCCCCCCGTTCAATGGTTAATGGCTTACCACTGGCGATCACTTGATCCACAAGTTGATAGATATTCTTGCGAAGCTGAGTCAGGGTTACCCCTTGGATACTCAGCTCTGGTTTCTGCTGCGTAGGCATAAAGCAAAATCCCATAAGTGTGTACGCTCGTAAATATAGAGCGTACATTTTATTATCGAAACATTAAAGTTTTTTGTGGAAACTGTAGGAAGGTGTATCTTAATAACGAGATAATACACGCCGATAAAGCTCCGCATAACGCCTCACCATTTTATCAACGGTAAAAAGCTGTTCATAACGGGCTCTGGCATTGATGCCGAGGCGGGAAGCTAATTGAGGATTATTCCAGAGGGTAAGCATCGCCTCTCTTAAAGCGATGGGATTTGAGGGAGGAACTACCAGGCCTGTCTCATTTTCAATATTGATATAAGTAGTGCTTGTCCGAAAACCCATCAGCCATTGAAAACACCAGTCTGTGGCCTTACTTAATCATTGAAGATTTCCACTGACAGGCTGTTTTCTCA
>NZ_JAHHPP010000279.1 GCF_024606265.1 Endozoicomonas sp. SESOKO1 | reverse complement strand
GTGTGCAGGCATCGTTGAAGCTCATGAACCGGTTGTAAATCGCTGGTATTGCCTAACCATTTTTCCAGAGACCGGGCTGAGTCTTCAAGCAGCTCATAAGCCTCTTCTATGAACAGATTGCGCTGCTCCTGATCAGACTCTGACCCGGCGATGGAAGGAGCAAAAGGTGTGCTTTCTGAAGAGACTGGGTTACCTCCAGAGGCCAGGGCTATCGGTTCGAAACGATTATCTTCAGTAAATGATAAGTCCGCTTCTTCTTGAGCCTCAACATCAACCTCAGCCTCAGCCTCAAGAAGAACATCGCCGTCATCACTCTCAGGATTTTCTTCGAATGCTTCGCATGGTTCTGCATACGACTCTGTTTCACTCAATGCCTGCTCAATCAGCAAAGACTCGAGTGCTTCACGCAGAGCACTGAAAACCACCTGTGGCGGTTCGGGCGTTTGCTGTGAAGCCACCTGGTTCATCATTTCAACCAGGGCTTCGAAGCCGTCAGTGAACGGTGGCAGTAACGGCTGGGGAAGCCTGGTCTCATGGGTCTGAAGGTAAATGCAGACATCATGTAACACATCACAGAGCTCTGCGATGGCTGACAAACCGGCTTCATTGGCATTCTCAGCAAGCACTTTCAGTTCAAATTTGAACCGGTCCAGTTCTTCATGGGGCGTATGGTTAACCCATGTTTTCAGATAGCTGCTGGCATCAAGCAGCAGGTCAAGGTTGCTTGTCAGGAACAGTGCTGCCTGTTGGCCAGTTGGCTGTTTTTCCGGATGAGGCTCCGGGGCAGACTCGTCGTTCAGGCTGTTGCCGGGCAGTTGGTTATGTAGCGCGTTAAGCCAGTCAAGGAAGCTATCCACTCTCAGTTCCAGTGGCCGTGAGGCTTCCTGAAGCTGTTGCAGTGCGTCTTCAATCAGATCCACGCCCTGTTCCAGCATGCTGATGACCTGGCTATCAGCAGGCACCAGGTGTGCCCGGAACGCCCTGATGGTCTTTTCGATGGCGGCAATCAGCTCAGCGAGCGGCGTAATTTCTGCCATAAATGCACTGCCTTTAAGGGTATGCAGTGCTCGCTGGACCGTATCAGTGATCTGGATATCACCACCCGGTTGATGGCCGCTATCGATAAACTCTTTTATGACACTGAGGTGACTTCTGGCCTCATGATCAAAAATTTCCAGTAACTGCTGATCATAGCCAGTATCTGGCTCAGCGGCTTGTTCGACGGGTTTACTTATTTCTTCAGTTTCAGCTACCAGTTCATTAATGTCGCTATCCAGGCTCTCTTCGGGACTGTCCTTCTCTCGGCCCTCCAGAATATTGCCAAACATCATTGCAGGTTCTTGCTGCTCAGGCTCCGTGAACGCTTCATGCTCAATGATAAGCTGGGTTCCCTTACCCAGGGCATCGGCTTTCTCCATGCAAAGCAGAACTTCCGGGGTCAGCTGCTGACTGTCCCCGGCAAAATCATTCACCAGTTCAGGCAGCATGAAGATGACTTCATTGAGTAGCTCGGCTATTGGCTCAGACGCGGCAATAGAACCGTCGATCACGCTGTTCAGCATGTTTTCCACTGACCAGGCCAGCTCACCGATAACGTCAGCACCATCCATACGACCACTGTCTTTCAACCTGCAAAAGGCTCTTCTTACCTCATTGGTCGTGGCTCCATCATTGATATTACTTTGCCACTGTGGAAATAGAGCGTTG
>NZ_JAHHPP010000278.1 GCF_024606265.1 Endozoicomonas sp. SESOKO1 | reverse complement strand
GGTACTGTCTGAGCAGTCACTGACCGTCAGCGGCCAACTGCCACGACTGGATCTCTCTATTATCCAGCCTGAAGCAACCGACTGGTCGGAAGCCAGCCACGAAGTGGCACGCCAACAGTTTATGTTGACGGGATCGCTGACCAATCAAGCGGTTACTCCACGCTTGTCGACATCTGCGGTCATCAATGAAACCGAATGCAGCTTTACCGTCAATGCCACAGAAAACAACTGGACCATTGACCGTATCAATGGCCAGCTGGTGAGCTGGGTAAAAGGCGGCAAAGAACAACTGCTTACCCCGCTGGCTGACAATTTCTACCGCGCACCATTGGATAACGATATTGGTGTCAGTGAAGTTGACCGTCCGGACCCCAATGCCTGGATGCCACGCTGGGAGCGGGCCGGATTAAACAACCTGCAACACCGTTGCCTGCTGGTTGAATGCGACGCTGAGAAAGGGCTGGTTCTGTCTCACCATGGCTATTTCCATCCGGAACAACCGGAAAGAGAGATTCTGCGCAGCGTATGGACCTACCAGTTTGCCGCCAGTGGCAGCGCCCGTATTGATATTGAGGTCACTGTTGATGGTGATCTGCCGCCTATGCCCCGCATCGGTGCCTGCCTGAGACTGAGGGAACAACCGGCTCAGGTGAACTGGTTTGGCCGTGGGCCCCACGAAAATTATCCGGACCGCAAGTTAAGCGCGGATATCGGACACTGGGAGCAGTCCCTCAAGGCCATGCACACGCCTTACATTTTCCCAAGCGACAATGGTCTGCGGTGCGATACCCAGGCGCTGATGCTGGGCGATATCCGGGTAACAGGACAGTTCCATTTCAGTGTCAGCCCCTACGGTCAGGCACAACTGGCCAGGGCAACCCATACCCACGAGCTTCAGGAAGAAGAAGGCATTTTTGTCTATCTGGATGGCTTCCACATGGGTATCGGTGGCGATGATTCCTGGACTCCGAGCGTGCGCCCTGAGTACCTGTTGACTCAACCGATGTACCAGTGGTCGTTCGAACTGTCGTGATCACCGGTTCTCTCAGGGGTGTTATCCGGAAGCTTTGCAACACCCTGCGACGGTTAATGGTTCAGAATTAGCCGTCTGCCCGGATTTACAACATTTTATTGCTGTTATTAATTTTCTAAACAGGGGTTAACTCTCCATCGAATGGTGAGTTAATTCAGATACAATTCTTGATTGGCACAGATGACAATGAATGATCATGCAGATAGCCAGCATATAACGCTGAAGACCAAAGCCTCTTATGGCCTGGGTGCCCTGGGCAAAGATTTTGCCTGCTCTATTATCTATATCTTTTTAATGTTCTATTACACCGATGTCGTTGGCCTCTCTGCCGTCTTCGTCGGTTCACTGTTCTTTGTTGCCCGTTTTATTGATGCATTTACTGATCCCTTGATGGGCATGATCGTTGATAATACCCGCTCCCGGTTCGGTAAATTCCGCCCATGGATTCTCATCGGCACGCTGGTTAACTCGGTGGTATTATTGATGGTGTTCAACACCCATCAATTTGAAGGCACCTTTGTTTATATTTATGCAGCGGTAACCTATATCCTCTGGGGAGTCACCTACACCATTATGGACATTCCCTACTGGTCGATGATTCCGTCGCTTTCCAGCAAACGGGAAGAGCGTGAGCACCTGGTGGTCTGGCCACGTATTTTTGCCAGCATCGCCTGGACGGTCATGGGAACCTATGGTCTTTATGCTGTTGGTGTTTTTGGTGGCGACAATAAAGGCCAGGGCTTTTTCTACCTGAGCATTGCCATTGTTATTTCATTTATCGCCAGTGCACTGATCACCTTTTTCCAGGTCAAGGAAAAAGTCGCCAATCAAAAAGTGTCCGGTGAGAAATTCAATATTTCCGATGTCAAAAAGATCATTGGTGATAATGATCAGCTGAAGTCACTGATCGGCTTTGTACTGTCGTTTAATATTGCCATTCAGTTAGTGGGTGGCTTTGCCATCTATTACTTCACCTACGCCATTGGTAAACCGGAACTGTTCCCAATGTTCTCCCTGGTGGCCGGGGTAGCCGAATTCTCGGGTATCTTCCTGTTCCCCTGGATTGCTAAAGTAGTCAATCGTCGTTTGATGTGGCCCCTGGCCTGCGGCTTTCCGATTCTGTGCAGTTCCGTACTCTACTTTTCCAGCGTGATTGCCCCGGAAAGCGCCATTCTGGTGGGTCTGGCCGGTGCCGCCCTGAAATTCGGCAACGGTCTGTTCAATGGTCTCTCTACGGTTATGCTGGCCGATGTGGTGGATTACGGCGAAGCCAAAACCGGCTTACGCAGCGAGAGCATCATCTTTTCAGTGCAAACCATGCTGGTGAAATGTGCCGGTGCCCTGGCAGGCTTCCTGATCGGTTTTGGTCTGACGTTTATCGGCTATGTGCCCAACGTTGTTCAGACACCACAAACCATTATCGGACTGAAAGTGCTGATGATCCTGATTCCTGCAGTACTGATTGCCCTGAGCGCCATTATCTACAAAAAGACGTATCGTCTGGATGCCGGTTTTAGCAAGGATCAAAGTGCTGTAGCTGCTATTGTCTGAAGACTGGATAACCCATGTTTTGCCCCCCTTATGCGGGGGTATTTTTGTTGAATAGCCAGAACCATTTCTTACGAGCACTTTTTCAAGAGTACAACGTGATGAGCAAACCATTAATCCATCTATCCTCAGACACCACCAGCCTGGTGATCAAGGCAGACACCTCCCTTCCAGTGATGCTGTACTGGGGCAAGCGCCTGCCCGATGGCATCGATCTGGAAGGATTCTTTACCGCCAACCACCACCCGGTGCCTCAGGCCCGGATCGATACCGATACCCTGGTCTCCCTCTGCCCGGAACACGCCCGGGGACTGTTCACATCGCCGGGTCTTGAAGGCAGCCGCCAGGGTGACAACTGGTCACCGGAATTCACCCTGGAAGAGACAACACTGGTCAATAATCAGGTGTTGTTTTCCAGCAGGGATACCATCGCCGGCCTGAAGCTGGTGATCCGCATGGGCCTGAATACCGCCACCCATGTGCTGGAAACATCGCTGGAACTCACCAATGAAGGGGACACACCTTACCAGCTGAATAAGCTGTCCAATACCCTGCTACTGCCCACTCACGCCAGGGAAATCATGTACTTCCATGGCCGCTGGACCCACGAGTTCCAAACTGAACGCAAACTGCTGGACCGCAGCGGCTTTATCCTGGAAAACCGCCGGGGCAGAACTTCTCACGAGCACTTTCCGGGCATGATGATTGGCCAGCCCAACTTCAGCGAAACCGCCGGTAAAGTCTATGGCTTTCACCTGGGATGGAGTGGTAACCACCGCTTTCATGCCGAAGCGATGAGTGATGGGCGCCGCTACCTGCAGGCCGGTGAACTGTTGATGCCGGGAGAAGTCGAGCTGGCACCCGGTGCCAGCTATACGACACCAACCCTATACAGCACCTACAGCAACAAAGGTCTGAACGGCATCAGCCAGAATTTCCATAGCCACGTCCGCGCTGAAATCATCCGTTTCCCGGAACCGGAAAAAGTCCGTCCTGTCCATCTGAATACCTGGGAAGGCATCTACTTTGACCACAACCCGGACTACATTCTGAAAATGGTGCGCTCAGCGGCAGAAATCGGCGTGGAGCGCTTCATTATTGATGACGGCTGGTTCCGCGGTCGTAATGATGACAAAGCTGCGCTGGGAGACTGGTACCTTGACCAACAAAAATACCCCCAGGGTCTGCAGCCCATTATCGATTGCGTGAAAGCACACAATATGGAGTTTGGCCTCTGGTTTGAACCGGAAATGATCAGCCCGAACTCGGACCTCTATCGGACCCATCCAGAGTGGATGCTCTGTACTGAAGGGTACGATCAGGTCACCATCCGTAACCAGTACGTGCTGAATCTGCAAATTCCACAAGCCTTCGACTACGTTCTGGAACGTCTCGACAGCATGCTCAGTGACTATGATATCCGCTACATCAAATGGGATATGAACCGGGAACTGGTACAACCGACACACCAAAATCGTGCTGCCTTCCATGGCCACGTTCAGGCTTATTACCGACTGGTGGATGAAGTTCGCAGACGACACCCGCTGGTGGAAATTGAAACCTGTTCCGGTGGTGGTGGCCGGGTTGACTTTGAAGTACTCAAGCGCACCCACCGCTTCTGGGCATCGGATTGTAATGATGCCCTGGAAAGACAAACCATTCAGAAGGGTGCCAGCTACTTCTTCCCGCTGGAAATTACCGGTGCCCATATCGGGGCAACGCTTTGCCACACCACGGGTCGACAGCATAACCATGACTTCCGGGGTATTACCGCCCTGTTTGGTCATATGGGGGTAGAGCTGGACCCGGCCAGTGCGTCAGAGGAAGAGAAGCGCTCCTTTGCCAAATACATTGCCCTGCACAAGTCCTTAAGACACCTGTTGCATACCGGTGATCATTTCCGCTGCGACACCGCCCATAAAGCGTCACAGGGCTGGGGAGTTGTTAGCACTGACAAGCAGGAAGCCGTGGTGATGTTCGCCCAGTTGGACATGCCTGAATATGCCATGTCCGCCACTCTGCAGATTCCCGGCCTGGACCCGGAAAAAGACTATAAGGTGCAGGTATTGGAAAAAAGCTCTTCCGATATTTACATGAAACAGTGCCCGCCCTGGATGACCGAGCCTGCCATCATGAGTGCTGCGCTGCTGGAACAGGTTGGCCTGATGATGCCGGTGATGCAGCCGGAAAGTGCATTGCTGATCAAGATTACGCAGGTTTGAATTTGATGCGTTGACATCCTCCCACCACCAAGCCTAACGGCTATGGTGGGGGATTCCCGTTAGT
>NZ_JAHHPP010000277.1 GCF_024606265.1 Endozoicomonas sp. SESOKO1 | reverse complement strand
TTATCCTCAATTTTCTGCCATCCTCGCTACGGGCGCTATTCTCGGACAGGCTCCTCGCTACGGAGTCGCCTGGACGGGCGCTATTCTCAGACAGCTTCCAAGAAGAATTGGATTACCCAGTGAGCGATATAATACTGATTAATGTTACTGGCCGGGACCAGCCAGGACTCACCTCATCCATCACCTCTGTTATAGCCGACTATGGTCTGGAAATTCTGGATATTGGTCAGTCGGTGATTCACGATAACCTGACCCTGGGAGTTCTTGTTCGTCTTCCAGACCAGGCTTGTGGGAATGGTAACTCTGCCGTTCTTGCCAACAGAATGCTAAAAGATCTTCTTTTCCATTGCCATGAACGTGATTTGCAGTTCAGTTATCAACCGGTATCTGAAGATGACTACGAGCACTGGATTTTTGGCCAAGGCAATAATCGTTATATAGTGACGCTGCTGTCACGTAATGTCACAGCGGAGCAAATCGCCAGAGTCTCTGGTATTACTGCCGCTCATGGACTGAACATTGACCAGATTTCCCGCCTTTCGGGTGGACGATCGCTGACTCATGATGAAAAGATGGATAAAAAAACGGATAAAAAAGACAGCTATCGTTCATCATGCCTGGAGTTTTCGGTCAGCGGTACGGTCCCTGATCAGGAAAAGCTGAGGACGGATTTTCTCAATCTTGCCGCTGACCTGAATGCTGATGTTGCATTCCAGGAAGACAGCATTTATCGGCGTAATCGTCGGCTGGTTGTTTTTGATATGGATTCCACCCTGATTGAAGCGGAAGTTATTGACCTTCTTGCGGAGGCTGCAGGTGTCGGTGACCGGGTGGCAAAGATCACTGAGAGAGCCATGCAGGGTGAGCTGGATTTTAATGAAAGCTTTCGTGAACGTCTGGCAATGCTAAAAGGACTGGATGAGTCTGTGCTTGTTGATATTGCCAGACAGCTGCCGTTAACCGAAGGGGCAGAAACGTTGATTCGTACCCTCCGCTCATTGGGCTACCGCACGGCCATTCTATCCGGAGGATTTACCTATTTTGCCCGCTATCTTCAGGAAAAACTGGGGATAGACTATATCCATGCCAATGAATTGGAGATAGCAGGCGGCAAGGTCACCGGCCAGGTGAAGGGTGACATCATCAATGGTGAGCAAAAAGCCAGGCTGCTTAGGCAGATTGCTGCTGAAGAGGGCATTGCTCTCAATCAGGTGATTGCGGTGGGTGATGGTGCCAATGATCTGCCAATGCTCAGTGTGGCCGGGCTGGGCATTGCATTTCGGGCCAAGCCAATGGTGAAACAACGTGCGCGGCAGTCCATTTCAACACTGGGGCTGGACAGTATTCTTTACCTGTTGGGCTTCAGTGAGCAAGATCTGGAGTCTCTTGATACCCCTGACTGAGAAAAGGTCTTCCCGATGAATGAGTGGATAAGCTGGCAGGATTATTGCCCCTATTGTGGAGAGCCAATCGAATTGCTGTTGGATGCTGGCTTTACTGAGATGGATGAATCATTGCTTTACACTGAAGATTGTCAGGTGTGCTGTCGTCCAATTGTTGTGAGGCTTTCCATTGATGAAGACGGTAACTACCATTGCCAACTGACAACGGAGTCTGGCTGTTGAAATGAACAATAATACCAGCATAAGGACATGGAGTAAGAAAGCCACAACCGCTTTGCTAATGGCTTCTGTCGCTTTTATAGGCACTGTCAGAGCTGTCGAAGTGAAAGCTTTGCCCTGGCAGAAAATAATTGAGCAATCGAAAGGGCAGACGGTTTATTTCAATGCCTGGGGAGGCAGTGAACAGATCAATGATTACATTGACTGGGCCACGGATCAGGTAGAGAAACGCTACGGTATTGTGCTGAAACATGTCAAAGTCAGTGATGCGTCACTTGTCGTAAGTCGTGTGCTTGCTGAAAAGGCAACAGGACGAAACAGTAATGGAACTGTTGATCTGGTATGGATTAATGGTGAAAACTTCCGCTCCATGAAGCAAAACGGGCTGTTGTTTGGCCCTTTTGCTGAGGACTTGCCCTCATTTCAGGGAGTAGACCCCCAGGAAAAGCCGACGACAGTGATTGACTTTGGGGAGCCTGTTGATGGCCTCGAAGCACCGTGGGGTATGGCGCAGCTGGTGTTTATTTATGACACCGATACTTTTTCCCGAAAAGAAGCGGTCCCGCCAGCGAATGCCTCAGAACTTCTTGAGTTTGCCAGAAAGCACAAAGGGCGTGTGACTTATCCCTTGCCGCCCGATTTTGTCGGGACGACGTTCCTGAAGCAATTGTTGAGTGAGTTGACACCAGAACCAGATGTGCTGTTAAAGCCCGTTTCTGAAGCGGATTTTGATGCGGTAACCTCCCCTTTATGGCGATATCTGGACGAACTTCATCCTTTATTGTGGCGTGAGGGCGAGACGTTTCCATCTAATAATCTGGCGCTGACACCGATGCTGGATGATGGTGAAATTATACTCTCAATGACGTTCAATCCGGCTTATGCCAGCTCGGCAATAGCCAGTGGAGAGTTACCGGAAACGGTCAGAACCTATGTGCATGATTCGGGCACACTGGGGAATACTCACTTTCTGGCCATTCCTTTTAATAGCGACTCAACGCCAGCAGCACAGGTTGTTATTAATTTTCTGTTATCTCCAGAGGCTCAGGCTCACAAAGCCAATCCGGATGTCTGGGGAGACCCTACTGTCCTGAGCATGAGCCAGTTAAATGGTATTGAACGACAACGCTTTTCGAGTTTACCCCTGGGACCGGCGACCCTGTCCCCTGAAGCTTTAGGTAAAGTGCTTCTTGAACCCCATAGTTCCTGGGTTACTGCCCTGGAAAGGGGCTGGTTGTCCAGATATCGATGACGCTGACTGGCTTGTATTTCAAGCCAGTCATGTTGCGTTGTTCAAATCAGCAAAAGAGGCTGGCAATGGTAAAAATGAACTATTACCTGATTGACCGATCTATATTTGCGTGAACAGCAAAAGGTGCAGGTCAGGTATGTTACCAGAAAAGAGTGGTTATCAGAGTACAAAGCTTGTTCAGGATTTTGTGTCCAGAAAGACGGGCAGCATTTCGGAGGCCTGGGAAAAAGGCCTTGCGTTTGGATACAAGGACTGCCAACTATGGTTTGGCGTTAAATTAGTGAATTCGGATGTACCCTCAGCGGGAACACGCAAGCATCCTGTAAACGGTTATTATGTGACCACTGTTCGATCCACAGCCAGGCTGATGAATGAGGAAAAACATAAACTGGAGCAAGAATTCAGCTCAGACTTCAGGGATATAAGACGAACCGACAATCTGGACTCATCGGCCATTATTAACCGGATGTTAGAGTATGACCAGTTTATGAATCTGGCCTTACAGGATATTCCTTCTGATAAAACGATTCCTGAATTTATTTTCAATTGCCTTCCCGGCATGAAACAGTCATGGCTCAGGGATCAAGAGTCGATTCGCAACACACTGCTTTGGATTGCCGACCACATGATGGATACGGAAAAGCCTAAAGAAGGTTCTCTGATTTTGCTGTTGGCGATGTGGGTTGAATTAACCAATGCTGTTGCTATCGATAAGGCATTTTGCAAATCTCCTGCAGGTAAAGCCTATTTCGACTGGGAAGAGGTGTTTTCCCACGTCAAACAGCATAACCATTCACTCCCTGCACGGGAAAATGACCAATCAGCTGATGCAGTTATTGGCAATGCAGAGTTGGAAATTGCGAAGGCAAAGGCTTGCGCTATAACTGGCGCTATAACTTGCCCTATAAATAGCGTTGCTACCGGCCCTGCCACAAGTAGCAGTGGGAGTGCACAGAATAATCGAAAAAGAACAGTTTCTGATAATTCCGGTACAGAGGCTATCCCCCAAAAGCAGGCTAAGAAAAAGCCTGCTGATAGCTCAAACAGAGTCCATGCATCTGCTGCTGGCAGTACTGCTTCTTCTGATGCTGGAAATGAAGCCCTGGAACCTCATCAGCCGGTAGTTGAAAAAGACATTACCTCAAAAAACAGCAAGAAGGTTGCTAACGAAGATAATCCAATAGACCGTAATACGGCAATGACCGGGGAAATCAGTAGCAGGGTTTCTACTCGCTCTGTTACAAGGGGGCGTAGAATACAGGATGCTCAAAAAACAACTGTTTCTGATAATCCCGATCCTCAAGTCATGCCCCGGGAGTTGGAAAAAAAAAACTGCTGATTGCGTAAACATAACCCGTGCTTCCATCGGTATTGCTGCCTCCCCTGATGCTGGAAATGGAGTTCACAAGCCTCATCAGCCGGTGGTTAACAAAGACACTCCCTCAAAAAATATCCAGAAGGGGGCTAACAAAGATAAACGGATAGAGCGTAATACTGTAATGACCATGAACATCAGCGACAAGCTTACAAAGCTGGATAAGTGTATAGGGAAATACAATGCCAGACCCGGTTTCAGGATGGAAGCACAAGATAAGGAACTCATCATCCAGGCCATGGAGGGGGTGATTCTTCAGTTGGGTGACGTCAGGGTTTATCAGGGGTAGTCTTCTTATTATTCAACGGTAATCGCAATAGTTAAATGAGTGTCTGGGAATGATTTTTCTCCGCCTGAAATGTTTCTGCTCCAAACTGTCATTTTCTGTCATCTTTACAATATTGGTGGCACTTTTTCTGTTGCCAGTAATGGCTGGAGTGGTCAGTGTATCGTTATCGGCATTCAACTATATCCCTGCCCTCGGCTTTAATTCGTTGAGTCTTGATGCCTGGAAGACATTGTTGGGAACACCTGCTTTGGCAGAGATGCTGTTGCTCAGTCACTGGACTTCTGTTTTATCCACCTTGTTGTCACTGGTCCTGGCTTTTAGTGTCATCAGTTTTGCCTGGGACACTCCGCTCTGGCATAACGTTCAGCGTTGGTTATCTCCATTGATGGCCGTGCCACATGTGGCACTGGCTTTTGGCATTATGTTTGTGTTGATGCCAAGTGGTTTACTGGCGCGGCTTGTCGCTGCTTTTGCCGGATGGAGCTTTCCCCCGGAGTGGCAGACAATTCAGGATCCATACGGCATTAGTCTTGTACTTATTCTGGTTATCAAAGAAACACCGTTTTTGATTTTTATGATGGCCGCTGCTGTCGTGCAGTTACCGGTGACGGAGACATTGAGGCTTGGAGGAACGCTGGGGTATCAGCCAGGCGTTATCTGGCTCAAGCTGATATGGCCGCGGCTTTACCCGATGATTCGCTTGCCAGTGTATACAGTGCTCACATTCTCAGTCTCTGTCGTCGATATTGCACTGGTGATTGGACCGGCAAATCCACCGACATTTGCCGTGCAGATTCTTCAATGGATATATGACCCGGATTTAACCAAAAGTCTGCTCGCTGCATCGGGTAGTGTGCTCTTATTGCTGCTGGTGGTTTCTGTTATTGGCAGCTTTTACCTGGTGGAATGGGGCATGGGCAGGTTGCTCAGAAACTGGTTGATCAATGGGCATCGTGGTCGTTTCAGTGGTCTCTGGCTTTTATTCAGCAGAAAAGCCTGGCAGATATTACTGATGCTTTTTTTGGCGGGGGGAAGTGCCCTGATTATCTGGTCTTTTGTCTGGCGCTGGCGATTCCCTTCTCTCTGGCCAGACTGGTCTTTACGAAGTTGGGAGAGAGCTTGGGATGATATGGGTGAGCCCATGGTTAACTCCCTGCTGATCGGTGTGACCGCTACTCTGGCTGCCAACATTATCTCGGTTATATTGCTCGAGCTGAATGATATTCAGCGGCAAAACAGTGAATCAGCAGGAAAGTGGTTGGCCCTGCTGACCAGTGGTGTGATGTATATTCCATTGCTTTTGCCGCAAATGACCTTTTTGTTTGGTGTTCAGCTGCTTCTACTGCAATGGGGAGCTGAGGGGCACTGGTTGACGGTTACAGCACTGCATTTGCTGTTCGTATTGCCCTACTGCTTTCTGAGTTTGTCCGGCCCCTGGCAGCATTACGATCGGCGTCACAGTCTTCAGGGATTGTTATTATCCCGGTCTTGGCTGAAGACCTTTCTAACAGTAAAACTGGGAGTACTCTGGCGCCCGATAATGGCCAGCCTTGCACTGGGCTTTGCGGTCAGTATCGCGCAGTATCTGCCAACCCTGTTTGCCAGTGCTGGAAGAGTGGAGACAATAACAACCGAAGCCGTCAGCCTGGTTTCCGGAGGAAATCGACGTTTGATTGGTGTCTACGGGCTTGTTCAAATGCTCCTGCCTTTCATTGCTTATGCCATGGCTTTTTTCCTGGGTTATTGGACAATCAGAAATGGACGTTTTGCCAGGAGACTCAACGCTTGAGCCTGATTCTTGATCAAATTGATATCACACTGAATGGCCAGAAGCTTTTGGATAAAATCTGCTGTTGCGTGGACGATGGTAAAGTGCTTTCGGTACTGGGACCCAGCGGTTGCGGCAAAAGCAGTTTGTTAAATCTGATTTGCGGGACGCTGCCAAACAGCTTTAGTTTCTCAGGACAAGTGATTTTAGACGGAGTAATGCTGAATAACCTGCCTCCCTATAAACGACAGATAGGCCTGCAGTTTCAGGATCATCTATTGTTTCCCCATATGACGGTGGGTGAGAATCTGGCCTTTGCGTTACCTGTGCACTACCGGAAATCCCAGCGCCGGGAAAGCGTAGAGCAAGCGTTGGTTGACTGCGGGATGTCAGGCTTTTCCGAGCTGAATCCATCCCTGTTATCGGGTGGGCAAAAAGCAAGAATCAGCCTGATGCGAACCTTGTTATCCGAACCCAAAGCCCTGTTGCTGGATGAGCCTTTTTCCAGGTTGGATGCAACACTGAGAAGCAGCTTCCGGCACTTTGTCTTTCAACAGATTCAGTGCCGCAGGATACCTGCTCTCATGGTGACCCATGATGAACAGGATATTCCTGATAAAGCGCAAGTGATCAGATTAGGTTAGCCAAACAGCTTGAATTGGTACTGGCACCAGGTGGGTGTTGTATTAATGCAGCTCATCAGTTGACCTTTGAGCAGCGTATCATTTTGAATCAACTCAAATTTAGCGCCCTCCTTGCCAGTGAGGTTTGGCATGATCAGAGTGGCCTCGCTGGAATCAGTTAACATCAGTGATCTCTGGAAGTGGCTCGCTTCCTGAGTTTTGTGTATCAATGATATGGCCACTGGCTCAACTGATGTGGCGATGAAGTTGGCTCCAATAGTCACTTCATTCTGCGTTGAAATGCCCAGCCAGCGCACACTGTACAGGGCCCATGGAGACACTTTGTTTTCACAGATTCCAATCAGTTCACCGGCATGAAACTGTTTGGGCAGCTTGCTGCTGATTTTCAGGCAGAACCCAGTGTGGCTGGTATTGATGATCTCTGCCGGCAATGCAGAGAAGCGTTTATTATCCAGAAACTGTTCAGTGTTAAAGGTAATTATCTCGCCAGCTGAAGGGCTGCTTTGTTTATCTTCATCTCTGATTTCAGCGTCATGGGCCTGTGACCAGACATCGTCAGACTGCTCTGAGAAACGACTCTTGCCAGTAGCGTCAGAGTGAAGGGCAATAATGTCCTCAAAACTCCGCTTACCTGAGAGATGATAATGAAGTCCGGTAAATCCAGAGCAGATTTCACACTGATCTGAAGAGGTTCTGCGTGGACTGGATCGCTTTTGGATCGGTCCCCAGCTTGATATGAGATGTTTGATCAGTTCGGCTGGCAACACTCTTGCTGTTTTTGGATCACTTTTTATTTTTTCCAGTTGTGCAGTGAGTACTCTGATATTCAGACCAATCACACCCGAATGCGCCTTATCAGGCTCTGGTAAGGCATATTCAAGCCCCTCATCACTGTTGAGGCTTGCTGCAAAATAGGTTTTCAGGCCAGACCTGGGCTGGATTTTGCTGTGACTGATCCAGAGGCTTAAAATTTGCCAGACCTGCTGGATTTCGCCGGGCGATAGTTTATTGGTATCACTGCGTGACAGCATCAGGACTCTTTTATAGAGGTTTTCCAGTGACATGGGCCTGGATTTGTCATAAGGATCTTCCTGTTGGAAGCCCTGATGATTATGGCTGATGGCGAGCTGATATAATGTATGCATTTCAAGCCACAGGCGTTCAGGAGCCGGACGATAAAGCAGGCAATGGAATAAATACGCTGCAGCACTCTCTGAAATAGCCCGATGCAGTGCTGCTGCCAGTATATTGGCATTATTATTATCCAGACAGCACTGAACTACGGCTTTATAGAGGTTTGCCAACCCCATATAAAGGCGCTTGCACAGATCGAACCAGCCCTGCTGACTTGATTCAAAGGTAATGTATTGCTTCAGATGACGTTGATAGCTACTGGCTGCCGTTGAGAGTGAAGGCGATCGGATGGCTTCTGCAAGCGCAAATAGTTCATCCGGTGGGCAGTCAAGTCTGCTCAGTTCATCCAGGGCGTTAACCAGATGCGCTCCGGTTTGCTGATGATCAGTGAGAGATAGTCCATTAAGCCACTGTTCCAGCTTATTGTTGTTTGGCTCTGACCCATCAGGACAAAATGAAAGAGAATTGAGGCTACGGCTGGGTAGCTCCAGTTGCAGAGTGTCTGAAGATTCCATTCTTTAATCCCAATATCCATAATAAATATGCTGATACTGATATGCCAGCCTGGCCGTGTGTTTCAGCAAGCCTTCTCTCTTTGTATCTAACGGTGCGATCAATGCCTGACTTTAGAGAAAAGTGTCAGGATACCCATGTTTTTCCGGGTCTGCCGGGAATTTCCCGAACCAGTCTGGGTACCAGGTAGCCAGGACAGTGAGCCATTACCTCTTTTATAAGGCGGGTGGCTTTAACGTCTGGCACATCAAAATGAGCTGCGCCATGCACCGGGTCTAACAAGTGCAGATAGTAAGGGAGTACGCCAGCTTTAAACAGTACTTCGCCAAGCTGAATAAGCGCTGAAGCACTATCATTAACGCCCTTAAGCAACACGGCCTGGTTCAATAGTGTTACGCCAGCCTGTTTGAGCCGGAACATGGCTTGACCAACGCGGTCATCGATCTCGTTGGCATGGTTGGCATGAATCACCATCACAGGCTGCAGGCGCTGTCGGGCAAACCAGTTGATCAGTTCATCGGTGACCCGGTCAGGAATCACCACGGGCAAACGGGTATGGATGCGCAGTGTGGCCACATGATCAATAGCGTTCAGCTCGGCAGCAATGTTCGCCAACCGGCGGTCACTGTTGGCCAATGGGTCTCCGCCACTGAGAATCACCTCCTTAATGGTGGTATCCGCGCGAATGTACTCTATGGCATTGCGCCAGCTGTCCCGGTCCAGCCGATTATCCTGGTACGGAAAATGGCGGCGAAAGCAGAAGCGGCAGTTAACCGCACAGGCCCCGCTGACGATCAGCAACAGCCTGCCATGGTATTTATGGATAACCCCATCGGTAGGGTTCTGCGACTGTTCTGCCAGCGGATCCAGACCATAACCCTCAATGTGTTGGCACTCTTCGCCAACCGGCAGTACCTGCCTCAACAAAGGGTCGTGGGGATTCCCCAGTTCCATTCGGTGGATATAGGCACGGGGTACTCGCAGTGGAAATTCCCGGGAAGCTTTTAATGCCGGTGATAATAGCTCCGGGCTCAGCTGCACCATGGCCAGCAACTGTTCCGGGGAGGTGATGGCCCCTGCCAGTTGCTCCTGCCAGCAGCCGGAATTACCAATTGTCTGCGTACTTATCTGCGCCCTCGGCTGCGTTCTCGACTGCACTCTTGACTGCACAAAGCCCTCCGAACGGGTTATCATAAGGGTTTTGATCTCCTGGTAAGGTCCAATGGCTAGTTATAGTACCAATGAGTTTCGTTCAGGTCTTAAAGTAATGCTCGAGGGCGATCCCTGCTCGATCATTGAGAACGAATTTGTAAAACCCGGAAAAGGTCAGGCATTCAACCGGGTTAAATTCCGTAACCTGATATCCGGTCGCGTCTGGGAACGTACTTTCAAATCCGGTGAAAGCCTGGAAGCGGCAGACGTTATGGATCTGGATATGGAGTACCTCTACACCGACGGTGAATTCTGGCACTTCATGATGACTGATGGTTCCTACGAACAGCATGCAGCCAGCCGTGAAGCCGTGGGTGATACCATCGATTGGCTCAAAGAGCAGGGAGTATACTCGGTTACTCTTTATAATGGTTCCCCTCTTTCGGTTTCTGCGCCTAACTTTGTGGAGCTGCAGGTGGTGGAGACGGATCCTGGCCTGAAGGGTGATACTGCCCAGGGTGGCTCCAAGCCCGCCAAGCTCAGTACCGGTGCAACCGTTAAAGTACCTTTATTCATTGTTGAGGGTGAAGTCCTCAAAATTGATACCCGTACCGGCGAATATGTTGGCCGTGTGAAGTAAGCTTTAGTGACTAATGAACTTTGGCGCCCATCGGCTTCCATGCTGGCACTCAGGGAGCGAGCTCAACTACTGCGTAAGGCTCGAGCTTATCTTGATGCCCGCGGAGTAATGGAGGTGGAAACCCCAATGCTGTCCCGTAGTGCCACGGTTGATGTTTATATAGACAGCTTTGTAACCGAGTTCAGCCCCATTGGCCATGGCAAGTCACAGCTCTGTTATTTGCACACCTCCCCGGAATTCCCGATGAAGCGTTTGTTATCAGCAGGCACTGGGGATATTTATTCGTTAGGACGGGTTTTCAGAAACGGTGAGGCCGGGGGGCGGCATAACCCGGAATTCACCATGCTGGAATGGTATCGCATAGGCATGAATGACCAGCGATTGATGGATGATGTCGCTGGCTTGTTAAGCAGTGTTTGTAATTTTAAAGAGATCAGGCGTTGCAGCTATGGGGAGTTGTTTGAGGAATACCTTGGAGTCAATCCATATATCGCGACTGATGAAACGCTGAGTCAGCTAGTGATGGACAGGGTGGATGCCAAGCTTCAGGGACTTGAAAGAAGTGACTGTCTGGATCTTCTGTTCTCAAAATTTGTTGAGCCGAACCTTGGGTCCACAGATTCAAAAGTGCTGGAAGGCTGCTTTGTCTATGACTACCCGGCCACCATGTCAGCACTGGCCAGATTATCCACCAATCGGGATGGGCATCCGGTAGCTTCACGCTTTGAACTGTTTGTTAACGGGGTCGAGCTGGCCAATGGCTACCATGAACTTCTGGATGCAGAGGAACAGCAGAAGCGCTTTGAAGAAGAACAGCAAAAGCGTCAGGAGCGAGGCTATGACATCTACCCCTATGATAAAAACATGGTGGCGGCACTGGCGCACGGAATGCCCGACTGTGCAGGCGTAGCGATGGGCATTGACCGGCTTCTTATGCTGATGCTCGGCACAGGCAATATTGCAGATGTGCTGGCCTTTGATTTCAGCAGGGCATAATGAATGGCATCGCAACAAGTGTGCCGTTGGTGACTCCCGAAAAGATGCACGGGTGAATAGAGACATCTTTTAACCCGGAATAAAAATACTTGTTATTACATTTGGTTTGTGTAGAATGCGCCGCTCTTCCACGGGCTAACCTGAAACGGTCACCCACGGATCAGCAGAATGAATCATCATCGCTGACCGGGAAGTGTGGTTTGAAAATGGGT
>NZ_JAHHPP010000276.1 GCF_024606265.1 Endozoicomonas sp. SESOKO1 | reverse complement strand
TGTCGAAGTATCGAAGGGTCGTGCCACCGAACTTCGACAAGCTCAGTCCGAACGGTGTCAGGCAATGAAAATAGGGAAGTTATTTCCAGACAACTCCTAAGTATTGATACGTATCAATGTACGTATTGATGATTTGTTTGATAATGCTGTTGTTGATTGGTCATTGAACGTCACGATTCTGTCATCTTTTCAATGTTAATCTGCCCTTATTGATAGCATTAACGATACGAATAAAAGTGATCGTGCACAGTCAGAATAAAGAACGGAAACTATCATTCGCAATGTTGAGAATTGAGAAATATACGCTCAGAGATGGGCAGGCAGGCTGGCAGGCACACCTGGTAAAACCTGATTGTTCCCGAATACGCGAAACTCGTCGTTTCAGTTATTCAGATTATGGCGACCTTGCGTTTCAGAAAGCAGTAGACTGGCTTGAGAGTCAGTACTATCGGCCTGCTGCAAACGATGCCGATGATCAATGCCCGGTGATGCCTGTAAGCGATCAACACTGAGTTTGCTTTTCTTCAGGGAGTGAAGTGTTTGCCATGGATGGCAACTTTAATAATCACTAATAATCTCTTGCCCTTTCACCACAACACTCAATGTGTCTTTTGCTCTTTCTGGCGGGAGAAAGAAAAAAATTTTTGGCAAAAACCTCCAGGCCTCATGGTGCATTGCTTATTTGTGCCAGTCGGGTAGAGTTGGAAAAGCGTATAAGCAAATGCACTTTGCCTGAAAAAAAAGGGGGTAGCTTAATGTCCCGGACAATAAAGGGCTTGATAACGGCGACGGTGGCAGCAGCGTCCTTGCTGGTCAGTACTGCTTCTACCGCCCAAAATGATAACCATGTTTACGCTGGGCTGGGTTGGACCGTAAAGCATGGATGGATACCCTCGGTTATTGCCGGGGTTCGCAGTGTCGATGTGGATGGCATTAGCGATGTAACTGGCGTTGATCTGTCCCTCTCTTATCACTTCATCGATGGGTTTGATAAGTTCCTGCTGAAAAGTGTTCGGGGTGAGATTGACTGGCAGGCTGAGCTGGGCGGTGGCTATGATTTTCAGGCGCAGTCTCTGCTGATTACCGGTGGCGTTCAGGGGCGTCTGGTTAATTTTTCCATGGATATCTCTCTGGATGGTGATATTGATGGTGGTCTGGCGATCAATAGTATTGATAAATATGATTTGTAGCCGTAGGCAGCGTTAAAAAACTTACAAAAAGTCCATTTTCTGACCTGTTTGCTATTGAACTGTATTGTGTGACCCGGTGCTTTGCTGCGTCTGTTGATCGGCAAGGCACTTCGTTATCAATTGAGAATATAAAGCCTTGTTGGTAGTTGACGGCATTCGGAAAATAGGGATAATACGCCACCACTGGCCAGGCGCGGCGTTGGTTGCAACCGGTTACAGTTAAAGTGAGTTAACGGGGTATAGCGCAGTCTGGTAGCGCGCCTGCTTTGGGAGCAGGATGTCGGGAG
>NZ_JAHHPP010000029.1 GCF_024606265.1 Endozoicomonas sp. SESOKO1 | reverse complement strand
TAAAAATAGAGATCAATGCTTTTCATCAATGTCATTGATGGCTCTGGGTTATAAAGATGAAGAATTTAAGCAGGATGGTTTGGATTGTTTGATTTTATCAGGAAGTGGTGATAAAGAAAATGTAGAAACGGTAGGGTGTTCTGCATATGGTTCCCCTAATGACTCAATTTTGATTTTTATGCCGAAGCTTGGAGATGATGAAGCTAGGCGTATTCATGCAGCCATAGAAAAGAAGGAAGATATTTCATTTAATGTAATGCGCACAGAAATTAAAACCAAGTTCAAGCTAGATGATCCTGATGGTTTCATCAGTATGTCAAATAATTATTGTAAAAATGGTTGAAAGATATCTATACGTCAGGTGCCAGGCTTCTGTGCCAAAGGTGCCAATCTAAGAGAGCAGTATGAGCTGTGAGTTTTTGGCACCGAGTCCAAATCGGGTTCTGTCTGTGTTGCGGGTTCTGTCTGTGTTGAGAGTTTCCTGGTAGGGGGTTTCTGCCTAGCTGGTTCCGTCGATTGCTCTTTACATTGGTGCAACGGCAGTATCAGCATGGAGCCCTTCTCAGCAGATGATGGCGGTGGGTTTTCGGTGTGCGACGAAGAGGAGTTGTTTCGTGGGCAGGGCCAGGAACAGAAATCGGAGTCGCAAAGGCACCTAACAAAAAATTCCAGCGGACACTCGCTCCGCTCGTGCCGCTGAATTTGGCGTTAGGTGGCTCTGTGCCAGCCATTATTGTCTGCTATGCTCTTGTTTCAAACAACAAACTTAATGGTATGCAGTATGTCATTGGAAGCCAGGGTAGAGAAACTTGAATCCCATTTTGATTCGCTGGACAGCGCTGTTCGTAATCTCATCAAAATAACGGGCGATACACACCAGGAGATACTGGCAACCCGTCAGGAGATGCGGATTCGTTTTGCCGAGCAAGATAGACGTTTTGACCAACAAGATCGTGAGATTTCTACTTTTAAATCCGATGTTACTGTTCTTAAATCCAATGTCGCTGCTTTGACAGAAGCGGTGCTTGCCGGTTTCAGGCGTAGTGATGAAAAAACAGACCAGCTAGAGCTTCTTATTCGCCAACGCTTTCCTACCAGCTAACACGCCACCTAACAACAGCTTCGTGCGGACTGCGCCGCACAAGCGGAGGTTATGTGCTTTCCAGTTAAATCAAAAAAAATGGATTTATAATGTGTAATGCATATAATCATCCACCGTATTGCAACTGCGGATTTGGAGGGGTTTTTTACGGGGTTCGATCTTTCACTAAAATAAGACCTACAGAAAGATCACAATATGTATTTA
>NZ_JAHHPP010000275.1 GCF_024606265.1 Endozoicomonas sp. SESOKO1 | reverse complement strand
ATTCTGAACAAATGTGTAATTATTATTTTCAGGCTTTTTAACTTTGGTTTTTAATATTACATAACTTAATAAATGACACTTATAAATTATTTTATACCTTTGCCATAAGTTTTATTGATTGTCTTCTAACCGAAAGCTAACCAAAATAATACAATACGGCAAAAGTCGCTATTGAAAAAATGATTAACCGGCAGTAACCATAACTTTCCAGAGCGAGGAAATAATAAATGAATAACAAAAATAACTCGCCAAAAAAAGTTATTCACCTGCGAAGGCAAAAAGCTGACCATGTGTGTCGTGAGTGTAAATAGTCAAAACCAGGTATAAATGAGGAAATATCACATCCTGTCGTCTAATCTGCCCCTGTGTTTACATCACTTTATGAAGTTTTATCGTCTAACCTTCCTGAGTGTATTGCCCGGCGGCAGGTGCAGGCCATTGTGCTGCATCAACTTGTTGTTCAGCAACATACCCAAAATGCCCAGAGTTCTGTATGACCCGGCCTTACCCCCCCTACACAGTAACCTTATCGAAACTCAGCCCGGGAGTTTTTGAGTACTTACCCGTGAGTCCAGGTTTACCGAGCGGAGCGATACGATGAACAGCCAGAGATTAGCAACCGGTATTTTTGCCAATACCCATCCAGTGATGAGCAGAGGCTCAGCGATTACCATTATCGCCTTTGTCCTGTTTACCATCATTGCCCCTGCATACGCCAATAGTATCTATGCAGCCGCCGAGCGCTTTATTGCTACCCGTCTTGCCTGGTATTACGTTATCTTGATGAGTTTCTTTTTACTCCTGGCCATATACACAGCGTTCAGTCGCTTTGGCCGTATCAGGTTAGGTCATGACGACGCCAAACCAGAATACAGTTTCTTTTCCTGGTTCTCGATGCTGTTCAGTGCGGGTATCGGTATCGGTATTCTGTTCTGGAGTATTGCCGAGCCAATATACCACTTGCAAGGCAATCCCTTTATTGCCGAAGGGCAGGCAAAAACCGTTGCGGCAGCACAAGTCGCCATGCGCATCAGTATCTTTCACTGGGGCCTGCACGGTTGGGCACTGTTTGCTGTTACGGGTATGGCATTGGCTTATTTCTGCTACCGCAAAGGCTTGCCATTATCGATCCGTTCTGGCTTATACCCGGCTTTTGGCAACAAAATATACGGCCCAATTGGCCACATGGCTGACTTATTGGCGGTTTTCGGGACGGTATTTGGCATCGCAACCTCGTTAGGACTTGGCGCACAACAGATGAACGCAGGAATTAACTACCTGTTTGGCGTCAAAATAAATTCAACCAATCAAGTGTTCATTATTGCGGTCATTTCCGTATTGGCGATGCTATCGTCGTTAAATGGTTTGAATAACGGCCTGAAAAAAGTCAGCGAATTGAACATCCGCCTTACCGTATTAATGCTCACCTTCTTTATTATTTTAGGGCCAACGGCTTATTTACTGGGTGCCTTTGTCACTAACCTGGGTGATTACATGACCAATGCCTTCAATCTTGGTTTTTGGGTTGACCCGGACCCGAAAAGTCAATGGCAAGGTTGGTGGACCCTGTTCTACTGGGGCTGGTGGATATCCTGGGCACCCTTTGTCGGCATTTTTATTGCCCGCATATCCAAAGGCCGTACCGTCAAAGAGTTTATTCTTGGTGTCTTGATCGTGCCAACGTTAGTGGCAACATTCTGGATAACCGTGTTTGGTAATTCTGCCATGTTCATTGAGCTGTTTGGTTCAGGCGGGGTTATCAAGGCGGTTAATAAAGACATTACCACGGCTTTATTTGTCACCATGAAGTTAATGGGCTTAGGTAAGACTGTTGTCACAATCGGGGCAATTATCTGCACAGTGATGCTGGTCACTTACTTTGTCACCTCTGCTGACTCGGCAACCCTGGTTATTTGTACATTAGTGTCTATGGGTGAACCAAAATCACCGCCCAAATTACGCATTTTCTGGAGCTTACTCATCGGTGCTGTTGCTGGTGTATTACTGATTGCCGGTGGCTTAAAAGCGTTACAAACCGCGTCTATTGTTGCTGCACTGCCCTACTCGATTGTCCTGGCGGTGACTACCTGGGGCTTGTATAAGGCTTTTCGCGAGGAACCCTGTAATAATGGCTTGCCATATTCAGTCACCCCTGATGATATGCCACTGCCACCGGAATATGGCCAGGGTTATTCCCGCAAGCCAGGCAAGAAAGCAACAGCAGAGTGTCTGCCAGCTAATCAGCATTTTTAGTGCAGAAAAGCGTTAATACCCGTACACCCCGTTCATCCTGAGCTTGTCGAAGTACGGTGGCACCATCCTTCGACAAGCTCAGCACGAACGGTATGGGTATCAACACTTAGCTGCATTAGTGAAGAACAGTCTAAAGTCTGAAAGGCTACTGGTTGAATAAGGAAAACAATATGTCTTCACAGATCATTCTTCCGCGTATCATGCAAGTTGGCGCACAGGCAAGTCTGGCCGTCCCTGATATTCTGGCCGGTATGGGCTGCTCCCGCGCCCTGATTGTCACTGACAACGTGATGGTTAAATTAGGCTATGTCGCTAACATCACAAAAGTGCTTGAACAAAAAAGCACGACTGTTGATGTTTATTTTGATGTCTTCTCAGATACCGTGCCAGAGCCAACCGTTGCCTCCATTCAAGCCGGTGTGGAAATGGCCGGGGCAGGCGATTATGACTGCATTATTGCTCTGGGTGGTGGCAGCTCTATCGATAGCGCCAAAGCAATTTCCATTCTCGCCAAATACGGCGGTGAAATGAGAGATTACCGTTTCCCCCGTATTGTCAACGAACCCGGATTACCGGTTATCGCGATTCCCACCACCGCCGGTACCGGCTCAGAAGCAACCCGTGTCACCATCATTACTGATCAAACCAGCGACGAAAAAATGCTCTGCATGGGTGCCGGCTTTATGCCTGTTGCCGCACTGGTTGACTACACGCTGACCATCAGTGTACCCGCCCGGACCACCGCAGATACCGGTATTGATGCCCTGACTCATGCCATAGAAGCTTACGTCAGTAAAAAAGCCAATGCCTACAGTGATACCCAGGCCATTGCCGCGATGAAACTCATAGCGCCCAACCTGCGTAAGGTTTACCACAACGGTGAAGATCAACAGGCCCGGAAACAGATGATGCTGGGCTCGACCCTGGCGGGCATTGCTTTCTCTAACGCATCGGTTGCCCTGGTACACGGCATGAGTCGCCCTATTGGCGCCTTTTTCCATGTACCCCACGGTTTATCCAATGCCATGTTATTGCCAGGCGTCACCGAATATTCTGTTCCCGCTGCACCCGGGCGCTATGCCGATTGTGCCCGAGCCATGGGCATCGCCTCTCCTGGGGACAGTGACCAGCAAGCCAATGAACAATTATTGACTGAACTCAAAGCCCTTAACAACGAGTTATCAGTGCCAACGCCAGCGCAATTCGGTATCGATAAACATGAATTTTTCTCAGTTTGCCAAACCATGGCGGAACAAGCCCTGGCCTCAGGCTCGCCGGGCAATAACCCAAGAGTGCCAAGTGCTGGAGAACTCGTGAGCATGTATCAGGCACTATGGGATTAAAATCCTGCTCAATCAAATAGTGCTAAATCAACCGCTCCTGAACGATAAAAATATTTTTGGAGGACATCGATGCATACCATTGGTCATTTTATCAACGGTGAAATGGTATGGGATGCTGAACGCACCCAGGCGGTTTATAACCCCGCGACAGGCCAGGCAGAAAAGCAGGTGGCACTGGCTGGCGTCGCTACCGTTGCAGCAGCGGTCGCCAGCGCTGAAGCCGCCTTTCCTCCATGGCGCGATACACCAGCGATAAAACGTGCCCGCGTCATGTTCAAGTTCAAGGAATTACTTGAGCAAAACGCCGGAAAAATTTGTCAACTTATTGGCCAGGAGCACGGCAAAATTTCACACGACGCCGCTGGTGAATTACAACGGGGTATCGAAAATGTTGAATACGCCTGTGGTATCCCTGAATTGTTAAAAGGTGAACACAGCAAAAACGTCGGCCCGAATATCGACTCGTGGAGTGAATTTCAACCACTGGGCGTGGTCGCTGGTATCACCCCGTTTAACTTCCCGGTTATGGT
>NZ_JAHHPP010000274.1 GCF_024606265.1 Endozoicomonas sp. SESOKO1 | reverse complement strand
AGTCTGTGGCCTTACTTAATCATTGAAGATTTCCACTGACAGGCTGTTTTCTCACGCTACTTGCCACTGATGATTTTTGAAGGTTTGAGCGGGAAGTTGATCACAGCCATTCTTCGGCCGGGTAAAACACCTTCGGGACGGGAAAATGCCGCCATTGTTAAACGTCTTCTGGCCTTGGTTCGGCAGTCCTGGCCGAAAACACATCTCATTATCCGAGGAGACAGTCACTTTGCCCAACCTGAGCTGATGCACGTTGTTGAGCAGGATAAAGCGGCTGATTATGTGCTGGGTAAAGGCGCTGGGCATCCAACGGCCTTACGGCCAATGTCGGACGAAAGCATGGCAGAAGCTCGCTATTGTCTGCAAACACGTACAGCTTACGCCCGATTAAATAAATTACCGATACCTTACCGGGCGCGTCTGTATGGCGAGGCACAGTATCAGGCGAAGAGCTGGAAAGGGCTGGATACACGTGTCATATACAAGGCTGAAGTGAACCAGATGGGTGACAACCCTCGCTTTGTAGTGACATCAATCAAGAATGCCTCAGCCCGGTGCGTTTATGAGCAGTTCTATTGCCCCAGAGGACAGGATGAAAACTACATCAAACACCTGAAAAATGATCTGTCCTGTGATCGGACATCGGATATGGGCTTTCGGGCGAATGCATTGCGTATGTACTACGCCTGTGCCGCATATGTTCTGCATTACGAAATGAGAACCACTGTATTGAAGGATACAGAGATGCAGAGGGCTCAGCCTTCAACAGTGATCGCCAAGCTGTTCAAAATTGCCGTTAAGGTGGTGGAGTATAAAGACCGTGTTAAGTTACATCTGCCCAGCAGCAACCCAATGAAAGTGTTGCTGCAACGAGTGACAGAGGCTTTTGCTACTCTGCCAGTCCTCAAGCCGGGATAAGAGACACAACTTTTAAGTTGGCAGGCGTTTTATTGAATCAACTGAAAGAGGTTGAGGGTTCAGTGCGCCTGGTGCCAGGTAAATCGGTATGTTTTTTGACAAAAAGCCATGGCGGGACACAATATCACCGCAGAGAAATACGCTGCTACGATCTGACAGGCTATGTTTGTTCAAAAAAAAAATCAATCATTCGAGCTGTAGCAGCGTTTATGAAATATTCGGGCTAAGATTGCACCTTGGCCAATGGAATTTTTTTCTGCAATTTCTGCCCTAACCACGCCAGCTTCTGCACCGGAATCGGCAGCTGCTCCAGCTCAAGGCTATCCAGCAGGTTTTTTACCCCAAGCCCCAGTTCCGTATCACCCTCAATCATCAGGCTGCGCTGGAAGAACAATGTATCCGGATCTTCCTGTCGGCTGGCCAGTTTCAGGAAAGCTTTGCTATCGCCCCGGAATTCAACATCATAGTGGTGTAGAAAGTGTCGTGGGCTGGTAGCGGTCAGCTGACTGCCATCAAAGCTGATGCAGAAACTGATGTCTATATCAGTAATGTGAATTTTCAGGCAGCGATTTTCCAGGAAATCAAAATCGCCTTCTTTTACAGGCGTATGGAAGATGTGGTTAATAGCTCTGGTCAGAGGTTTGTTGACCATGGTTGATGGCAACAGCCTGACAGGCAGGCCCAGCAACTCAATACCCGGTTTTTTGAATTTCTCCCGAGCGTTAATACCGGGAAGAGGAAGTCTAAAAGATGGCAGTAGACTCAATGACAGCTCCTTCTCATATTGCTTACTTTTTCGAATTTTTCAATGGTGGCCTGATCCAGGCGGTATAGCTCATCCAGCATGCGCAGTTGCAGAGAACCGGGACCCGGGCAATCCATACTGGCCAGTTCACCAGCAATGCCAAGACAGGTAAGGCCTGATACGGCCGCAGCCAGTGGTGTATTACAGACGGCAAGAAAGGCACCAATGATGGCCGTTGCTGTACAACCGGTGCCGGTTACTTTTGCCATCATAGGGTGGCCATTATTGATTTTGTAGACTTCATAGCCATCGGTCACATAATCGGTAGCACCGGTGACGGCAATAATCACTTGATGTTCACGGGCCTTTTCCTGAATAAAGTGCAGAGTAGACTCACTGCTGCTGCTGCTGTCGACACCTTTCCCCTCATTGGCATCAGTAAACAGGGCCTTTATCTCCGATGCATTGCCCCGTACGACAGATGGTTTGTTTTCAAGTAACTGTTTATTGCCTGTCAGCCGGAAGGGCGTTGCACCTGCGCCTACCGGGTCAAGAATCCAGGGCTTACCCAGTTGACATGCTGTGTCTGCTGCCAGAAGCATGCTGTTCAGACTGTCACTGGTCAGCGTTCCACTGTTGATCACCAGACTGCTGGTAATGCCCACCATGTCTGTAACTTCTTCGATGGCATGGGCCATGATTGGGGATGCGCCAATAGCCAGCAGGGCATTGGCTGTCGTGTTGGTGACCACATCGTTGGTGATATTGTGAACCAGCGGCTGCTTTTTTCGCAGTTCATGCAGCGAATGAATAATTTGTTCTTGCATAGGAAAGACCTTGTTATCCATGTTTAATAATAATGATGTTTGATGGGGAGTGAATTGACATTGGTCACTGTCAGGAACCGTTGATGTTTTGTTGTCAGCTCAGTGGAACGATCAGCCTGGCTCAGAAAACGTTATATGAGGCTGTCGCAAAAGCCGGAAAAACGATCTCGACATAGGTCGGTTTGCCTGTGGGCCGGTTCCTGGCCTCTATATGAGTGGCAGCCTTCCACAGCTTATTGTGTCTCCACGTCATCCTAAGGGGTTCTTGTCTGGTACAGCCTCAATGTTCCGTTCACCGGAAAATCCTGATTCAACAGGCACGCAAGCAACGTTATCAGGGTTTTGTCAGTGACAAATGCTTTCAATAGTAGATCATTTGTTATCAGGTTTTTTGTTGTTGGTGAATAACTCTATTTATCAAACTGATTGTAAAAATATACTCTGTATATAGTCTAAGTATGGTTTAATAAGCTATTGTTTTTTTCCAGATCCAGCGATATTTTACCGCGTAACTACTGCTGTTTTGATTCAGCTTTCTGCTCATCAGTTGTCCGGTCAGATCTCTGACTTTACCTGCGGAATGGTCTTCAGAACCTTTCCTGAGCACACTGATGAGATCAATTTAACTTCAAAAGAATTTTCCGGTTCCTCCCTTTCAGAAAATCGGCACGGAGATTTTTTTGCTCTTTTTTTTGCCCCATTAAATCAGGGCTTTTTGTTTCAGGAGCGAGGGCGATGGTTCTCAATCGGGATATGTTGGCAGACACCTTTGCCATGATCACCTTTGGCATTGTGGTGGGTATGAGCGTTGAACTGCTGGCAGGGCTGAGTTTTGAACAGTCGCTGCAATCTCGTCTGATGAGTATTCCCGTTAATCTGTTAACGGCAAGGGCTTATGGCTTATATCGTGACTGGCTGATTGGTCGTGGCCGCTTTATCGGTAATGGCTTTATACAAATCACGCTGCTTGATGCCCTGGCGTTTCTGTCGTTCCAGATTCCGCTGTATGCTTCGCTGTTATTGTCCACCGGGGTCAGTCTGGAGCAGTTGCTGGTTGCCTGTGCAGGGCAGGTAGGGGCGATGCTGGTCATGGGTCGTCCATACGGAATTTATATGCAGTTCTGTCGTAACTGGTTCAAGCCTGTGGCTATTCCTGCTGCATAAATATCTTTTTATTTTTTATTCCTGACTGTATAGTGATTTTCCGTAACGAGCCGGCACAATTTATACTTATGTCGGCGTATGCCCGATGAAGATGCACGGGCGCTGTCGTGTTCGTCTGCACAATTCGTCGTCTCGGCAGCATAACCTGTTTCAGGGCTTTGCCCTGTGTCTTCTCTGGATATCAGGTAATTCCGCCTACCCGGTGGCCTGCCCTGGAAGAAATTTACTGCCTGGTTTGGATACCCTCCACCAGATTAGCACTAAGAACAAAATCTCCATGCACTCATGTCACCCGTGAGTCTGGCCTGAGCATCTCATGCATTTTGTGACGGCTGTTATGGGGTATAACAAGCTGTATCACTTATCGTTCGTATCTGTCGTAAGTCAAGCTGCGCTGTCTTCCATGGTGAGGCCATGGTTATCCTGTGCCCGGCAGCGTCTTGCACCATGACTTGCCAATTTCAGAAGCATTTTCTGAAGACGACTGAGCACCACAAGGGGGAAGCATGTCCTTACTGGAAGTAGAAGGGCTGCGCATCGAGTTTCCATCTCGTCATGGCACTGCTGTCGCTGTCAAAGGGGTTTCATTTAGCCTCGAAAAAGGGGAAATACTGGGCCTTGTCGGTGAGTCCGGGGCTGGTAAATCCACCGTTGGCAATGCCGTCATTGATTTGCTGAGTCCTCCCGGCGTGGTGGCTGGTGGCAACATTAAGCTGGATGGTCTGGCCATCAACGGCCTCAGTGGAGAAGCCATTCGCCAGATTCGTGGTCGTCGTATCGGGTTTATTTTCCAGGACCCAATGACGTCTCTTAACCCACTGTTGACCATTGAAACCCAGATGGTGGAAACCATCATGGTTAATCTGGGGCTTGACAAGGCCAGGGCCTATGAAAAGTCAATTGAACTGCTGACCTCTGTCGGTATTACTGAGCCTGAGGTTCGTATCAGGCAGTATCCTCACCAGTTTTCCGGAGGTATGCGACAGCGTGTTGTTATTGCCATTGCCCTGTCCGGTGACCCTGAACTGATTATTGCCGATGAACCAACCACGGCACTTGATGTATCGATTCAGAATCAGATTCTCGAACTGATCCGCAAACTCTGTAAGGAAAGGGACGCTGGTTGCCTTCTGGTCACGCACGATATGGGTGTTATTGCCAATGTGACGGATCGCGTTGCCGTTATGTACATGGGCGACCTGGTAGAACTGGGTTCTACCGAAAAGATTCTATGTCGCCCCGAACACCCTTATACCAAAAGCCTGATCAGTGCGGTGCCCAGAACGGATATCAAATTGCACCGCTTTCCAAGGGTTGAGTACATCGAAAAAGAGCAGGGCCGGCATATTGATGTGAAGAATCACTGGCTGGGCCAGAAAGAGAGTCTTTCTGAGCTGAATGCCAGGATCAGCGACCATCCACAGTCAGGGAGTGCTCTGCTGAGAGTAAAAGACATTAACCTGCGCTTTGAAACCCAGTCTGCGTTCTTTGAAAAAAATCGCCGTTACATCCAGGCATCCAACCAGGTGTCTTTTGAGATTTACCCGGGTGAAACCTTTGGGCTGGTTGGAGAGTCCGGGTCTGGTAAGTCGACCATAGCCCGGGTCATTGCCGGCCTATATCCACCAGATTCCGGATGGGTTGAGTTTGCTGGCCAGGATATTACCCGGCTAACGGAAAAACAGCGTAAGCCATTTCGTCGTCAGATCCAGATGGTGTTTCAAAATCCCTATTCCAGCATGAATGCCCGCATGACGGTGCAGGACATTATTGCCGAGCCTATTCGTTTTCATAACCTGGCCGAGGCAGAACGCCAGATCAATAGAATCGTGGCTGACCTTCTGGATCATGTCGGTCTGGGACGTGCGGCTGGCGTCAAGTACCCCCATGAATTTTCCGGTGGCCAGCGCCAGCGAATCTCCATTGCCAGGGCGCTGGCAACCCGCCCCCGTTTTCTGATCTGTGACGAACCAACCTCGGCCCTGGATGTATCGGTACAGGCGCAGATCCTCAACCTGTTGAAAGACCTTCAGGAAGAGCTGGGTCTGACCATGCTGTTTATCAGTCATGATCTGCCGGTCATTCTTCAGATGTGTGACCGGATTGGGGTTATGAAGATGGGAACACTGGTGGAAGTGGGAGAGACTGACCGGATCTTCAGTAACCCTCACCATGAGTACACCCGGCATCTGATCAATATGATGCCAAGGGTTGAGAATCTGTCCCGCAGTGGTCTGGATATTGAATCCAGCGTTGCAGCACATTCTTGAAAACCATATTTAAAACCATGCTTAAAAACCATGGACTGAAATTGACACGGAGTTGTATGTCGCCTGGCTGTCTGGAGGGTGGCAATTATTTTAATCAGTAAAACACCTGTAATGGGGGAATAAAAAAACATGAAGCTCTCTGTTAGACCTATGAAAAGACTGGCCGGGATGATGCTTGCCGCATCGCTGGCGGTAGGGGTCCAGGCCGCTACTTTGAAAATGGCCTACGACTCGGATCCGGTATCTCTGGATCCCCATGAGCAGCTGTCCGGTGCAACACTGCAATTGTCTCACCTGGTGTTTGATCCACTGGTTCGCTGGGATGACAATCTTCAGTTTGTGCCCCGCCTGGCTGAAAAGTGGCAGCGTATTGATGACAGGACCATGCGCTTTACCCTTCGTAAAGGCGTTAAATTCCACAGCGGTAATGCACTGACGTCTGCCGACGTCCAATGGACATTTGAGCGTCTGGTCAGCAGTCCGGACTTCAAAGCGGTGTTTGAGCCTTTTGAAACCGTTAAGGTCATTGACGACTATACCTTTGACCTGGTAACCAAAGATGCATTTCCCCTGGTATTGAACTCTGCCACCTACCTCTTCCCGATGGACAGCAAGTTTTATGCAGGTCTGGACAGCGAAGGCCAGGAGAAGTCTTTGCTGAAGAAGCATGGCAACACCTATGCCTCTAAAAATGCCTCTGGTACCGGGCCGTTCATTGTGACCGAGCGGCAGCAGGGTGTCCGTGTCGACTTCGAACGTTTTGATGGTTACTGGGATAAGCAATCACCGGGTAATGTGGACGAGATTGTTCTGACACCCATTAAAGAAGGCCCAACTCGTGTGGCCGCTCTGTTGTCGGGTGACGTGGACTTTATCTTCCCTGTGCCACCTAACGATCATAAGCGCATTCAGAAGTCTGCCAATACGGACCTGGTCACACTGGGTGGTACCCGTATCATCAGTTTCCAGCTGAACCAGGAGCGTGTTGAAGCGTTCAGGGACAAGCGTGTTCGCCTGGCCATTAACTATGCCATCAACAATGACGGTATCGTTAAGAAAATCATGAAAGGCTTTGCGACACCTGCCGGTCAGCAGGGGCCAAAAGGCTACGCCGGTTATGTTGATGATCTGCAGCCACGCTATGACCTGAAAAAGGCCAGGCAGCTGATGAAAGAGGCCGGTTATGAAGATGGCTTCTCCATCACCATGCTGGCACCCAACAACCGCTATGTGAACGACGCCCGGATCGCCCAGGCGGTGGCTTCCATGCTGTCAAAAATCAACATTAAGGTGGACCTGAAAACGCTGCCAAAAGCTCAGTACTGGCCGGAGTTTGATGAGCGCTCTGCCGACATGATGATGATTGGCTGGCACTCCGATACCGAAGATTCCGCCAACTTTACCGAGTACCTCACCGCCTGTGCTGATTCCGTTTCCGGCTGGGGACAATACAACTCCGGTAATTACTGCAATGAGGCGTTAGACGCCCTGGTCAGGAAGGCTGGCTCTGAAACAGATCCAACCGTACGGACGCAAATCTTGCAGGACGTTGAGCGTACGCTCTATGAAGAAGCGGCTTTTGTTCCTCTGCACTGGGAAAACCTTGCCTGGGGTGCCAGCAAGAATGTAGCTGCCAAAGACGTTGTTAACGTGATGAACTTCCCTTACCTGGGTGACCTGGTGATCAAGGAGTAATAACTCTGATCTGAAGAACGGCAGTGGTCACTTAGGAATTGTCCTGAAATAATTTTCACATTTCTGAGTTTCAAAACTACGTTCGTCCTGAGCCTGTCGAAGGACCCATAGGGCCTAAAGGCGTGAACTCCGGTCTCATGTATTGTGCCAATCACCCTTCGACAAGCTCAGGATGAACGGTGATCGAGATCAAAATGTGGAAATTATTTCGGGACAATTCCTTAGCTCGCTGGGCGAAGTGACTGCTGTCAGCACCGGTTACTTGTTTCGAAGTTATCCGGTACGACGACTATTGGCATCGCAGGCTATGGGCATCTGAAGGTTATTTATGCTGTTATTTTTAATGCGTAGGCTTATGCAGGGGCTGATAGTGATGTTTGTCATCAGCATTATCAGCTTTTCCATACAGGACAATCTTGGGGATCCACTCCGGGAGCTGGTAGGGCAATCGGTGTCAGAAGCCGAACGTGAAAAGTTGCGTGACGAGATGGGGCTTAATGATCCGTTCCTCACTCAATACACAAGATTTATGGGCAAGGCGTTACAGGGCGACCTGGGGCAATCGTATTTTTTCAAAGAGCCTGCGCTTGACGTTATATTTGCCAAAATGCCAGCCACCCTTGAGCTGGTGTTTGCCGCGAGTTTGATCATTATTCTGGTGTCTATTCCCGCTGGTGTCTATTGTGCCATCAGGCCCAACAGCTGGTTGACCCGGTTAATTCTCGGGTTCAGTATTCTCGGTATTTCTGTCCCTGTCTTTCTGACCGCTATTTTCAGTATTTACCTGTTCTCAATTGAGCTGGGCTGGTTGCCATCCTATGGTCGTGGTGAATTGGTGCCGGTCATCGGTGGTTGGGAGAGTGGCCTGTTTACCAAAGATGGCCTGTTGCACCTGATCCTGCCGGCCATTTCACTGGCCAGCATTATGCTGCCACTGTTTATCCGGCTTATTCGCTCTGAAATGTCTGAAGTGCTGCACACCGAATATGTCAAGTTTGCTAAAGCGAAAGGTTTGAAAAAGGCGCGTATTTACTTTCTCCATGCCCTGAAGAACACCATGCTGCCGGTTATTACCGTTGGTGGTGTGCAGATCGGAACCATGGTCGCTTATACCATTCTTACGGAGACTGTCTTCCAGTGGCCGGGCATGGGCTTCCTGTTTCTGGAAGCGGTCAACCGGGTAGATACGCCGCTGATTGTTGCTTACCTGATTGTCGTGGGTGCCATTTTTGTGGTGGTGAACACGCTGGTTGATCTGCTTTATGGGCTGATTAATCCGACCGTTAGACTGGCGAGGAGTGCCTCATGAGTGAATTGATAGCCAACGCGCCGGTCGATCAGGGATCTCCTGCGGTTACCATGCGTATGGGGCGCTGGGACCGTTTCAGGAACTCTGTCTTCTGGTACAGCTTCACCCGTGACAAGGTGGCCATGGTCTGTGCCCTGGTTTTTGCACTGTTTGTGGGCGCTGCGCTGCTGGCACCAATCCTGGCGCCAACCAATCCCTATGATCTCTCAACCATTGATATTATGGATTCAGAAATTCCCCCGGTGTGGGCCGAAGAGGGGGATGAACGTTTCCTGCTGGGAACCGATGACCAGGGCCGTGATCTGTTCAGCACCATTCTCTATGGTATGCGCATCTCATTGGCCATCGGTCTGTTTGCTGTTTTGCTGCAGGCTTTTCTGGGTATCGTTCTGGGCCTGACTGCCGGTTACTTCGGTGGACGAATCGATAGCTTCCTGATGCGGGTTGCAGATATTCAGCTGTCGTTTTCTACCATGATGGTGGCGATTATCGTGCTGGCGGTCTTCCAGGCCTCTTTTGGTTCGGAGCTTTACAGCAAGCTGGCCATGTTCATGCTGATAATGGTAATTGGTATTGCCGAATGGCCTCAATATGCCCGTACGGTGCGGGCATCGGTTCTGGCAGAAAAGAAGAAGGAGTATGTAGAGGCGGCCAGGGTCATGGGCTTTGGCGCCGGGCGCATTATGTTCCGACATATCCTGCCAAATGCACTGTCGCCTATTCTGGTGATCTCCACAGTGCAGATTGCCAACGCGATTATCAGTGAGGCGGCGTTGTCTTTCCTTGGCCTGGGTATGCCGGTATCCCAGCCCTCGCTGGGTTCCCTGATCTCCAGTGGTTTTGAGTATATCTTCTCCGGCAGCTGGTGGATTACGGTCATTCCAGGGATGGTGCTGGTGGTTTTGGTGCTGGTGCTTAACCTGCTGGGTGACTGGCTCAGGGATGTATTGAATCCAAAATTGTATAAGGGCTGAAGCCACAAAGACACTGAGTCACAAAGTCTTCTGCTGGCTCCTTTGGAACTGCCATGGCAGCCATAGAAAACTTTGTGTCTTTGTGGTTTAAAAACTATTTTTTCTGCGGCAGATGTGATTCAACCAGCCAGGTAAGCTTATCAATTTCCCGTGTTCTGGCGGTCAGAAGGTCGACGGAAATGGGGTCTCCGTTCTCTTCCATATTGGCCATGGCCTGCAGGGCCTGACTGGCCACAAAGGCCAGGCGTTGACCAATTACTTCAATATGCTCATCAATCGAACTGAATGATTTCGGGTAAGTGGGCAGCGACGTTTTTTCAGCTACCTTCTGCAGGGTACCATCCGGTTTATGCCCGAGCTGAGCGATTCGCTCGGCAATATCGTCAACGGTATCTTCGATAACCTCTGCAACTTCATCGAATAGACGGTGCACAGAAAGAAATTCTCGGCCTGCCATGGTCCAGTGAGACTCTTTGATTTGCATGTTCAGGTCAATGGCACTGTAGAGGACCTTCTGAAGCTCCTGTGCAGAATATTGCTTAACATTTTCAGGCAAGGTTTCGTAAGTATGGGACATGGTGTGACTCCAGTTGTTACTTTTCCCGGTGGGTTTATGAAAATGGCCAGCCAAGTTCAGGGATTTTCCGATTCATAAGGCAGTGGACAGATAGTCTGGCAAACTATGATAAGAACATAGGAGAGAAATATCGGTTTGTACAAAAAAGGGGGCACGATAAAGCCGTCAGGATATTTGCAGCTTTATTGACCTGTGTTAACAATGCTTACTTATAACTTGGTTACTATCTGCTCAAATACCGGTTTTATAATTACTCACGAATTTAAATATGTCCCGTATAGCGTTGTTGTACTTGGGGTGTGAAGGCCAGACCCGGAAAATTACCGAAAGAATTGGCTACTGTCTGGCGCAGGCTGGTCATGAAACGTTTGTCAGTTCTATCGCAGATCTTAAAGAAGGCTTCTCACTTCAGTCTTATGATGGTGTCATTCTTGGCTGTTCGATTCGTTATGGCAGGCACCATAAATCCTGTTACCGGTTTATCAGGGAATACAGTGATCAACTGTCAACCATTCCGGGTTACTTCTTTTCCGTCAACCTGACCGCCCGAAAGCCTGAACGACGGGATCCCCATAACAACCGTTATCTGCAGAAATTCCTGAAACAGATTTCATGGACTCCGGACCGGGTGGAAGTATTTGCCGGTGCTCTGCTGTATACCCGATATCGCTGGATTGATAAACAGATGATCCGCTTGATTATGAAGCTGACCGGGGGACCTACTGACGTTACCGGGAATACTGAGTTTACCGATTGGAAGCGGGTTAAGGCGTTTGCAGAACAGTTAAGCCGGGACTTTCAAAAATAAGCCGTCTGTCAGTGATGTCAGGAATACTAAACAGAATGTTATGCACTTTTGGCTCAGCTTTTTGTACTTTACTTCCATAGCATGAATATAACGCTCAGTAAAACTGCTTTTTAAAGCAAACTAAAGACAATGGAGTGTATCTATGGATTCAAGAATTTCCGGCATTGGAGCAAACTTCTCTTTTGGTACGAAAGAATCATCTGGCAGGAGCCGAAAAGGACTCTACTGCCACAGGAAGGCTACGGCGGGGTCAACTGATAAAGCTATCCAAAATAAAGGGTCAAGTGCTGACTCCCTGGAAAAGCCAACATTAAAAGACCGGTTGGTTTATCCATTAAAGGCTACCAGAAACCGAATCTATACCACCATGTTGACTGGAGGCTCTGCGGGAGTCTTCCTGGGCATGGGTGTCGGTGTGGGAGTCGGGACTACGGCAGGTTTTACTGCGGGTATGATACCTCAGGTATTGGATTTGCTGACTTTCTCTTGTGAGCCCTATGTTATTGCCGGTGCCTTGGTTGGAAAAGAGGTAGGCATCCGGGGCGGTGCCGTCCTCGGACTGGGTATTGGCGGGCTTGCCACCCTGGCATCTGCTGGTATTGGTCTTGCGCTGAGCGTGGTTCAGATACCAAAGGTCATTTATCATGCGGCAACCCTGGACAAACCCGGCCTGGACGCGCCACTGCCGCAGAAACCATGGATCGCACGGAAATTGAGTCAGGAATTGTCCGAACTTAATTAGTTCCTGAATCCTTGAGTTTGACGGAGGTAAAAACACCGGTAAGCATTGCACCAATTCTGATGTGGAATTGAAGGTTAGAGAGATTTGCTTATATTCTAAACCAACAATCTCACCGATTTTGTTGAGTAATTATACCCATGGATGAAAGGAGAATGGCTGAATGCACCTCGCCACAGTTTTTTTTCTTCTGGTGTTTTTGGTGTTTCCGGTGTTTCCCGTGATAGCGCATGCAGAAGGTCTGCAGAGCCAGCTGACACCCGGCGGTATTTTTATCGGTCAGGCATCACCGGGGAGCCGGATTGTTTACGACAACCGGGAAGTCAGGGTAGCAAGAGATGGGCGCTTTATTCTTGGTTTTGGTCGTGATGCGCACCTGAAGCAGTCTTATACAGAGCATTTTGCCAGTGGCAAACGGAAGACCTTTTATTTAACCCTTAAGCCACGGAAATATAATATCCAGCGGTTGACCGGTATTGCCAGAAAATACGTATCACCGGATGAGCGGGTGTTATCCCGTATTCGCAGAGAAGCTGGGCAAGTGCGCGACGCCAGAGTTCCTGATACGGATCAGGAAGATTTTTTTAACGGCTTTGGCTGGCCGGTGAAAGGTCGCATCAGTGGTGTCTATGGCAGCCAGCGGGTGTATAACGGTAAACCGGGGCGCCCACACTACGGTCTGGATATCGCCGTACCCACCGGTACGCCGGTAGCGGCACCCGCTGATGGCGTTGTGCAACTGGTGGACTCAGACCTCTACTATTCCGGCGGCACCATTATTATTGATCATGGCCATGGTATTTTCTCCAGCTTTCTCCATCTCAGCCAGGTCTCCGTGAAAGCGGGGGCTGCTATCAAACGAGGACAAATAATCGGTGAGGTAGGTGCTACTGGCCGGGTTACCGGTGCGCATCTTGACTGGCGTTATAACTGGTTTGACAAGCGACTTGACCCTGCCTTGTTAACCCTTGGCGATCAGTAAACCCAGTACACCCTGTGGTATGTTATGATCCCTGCCAGGGAGGACATGACCATGACATTTTTTGCTAAAGACCCTGATAAACAGCTACTTCCATCTGAGGAAAATGCCCTGCCGGGAAGGGAAGACGTCATGCCGGTTCCAGCCCGGCATTATGTGAATGGACACCCATTGATCCCCCCATTTCCTGATGGCTTGCAGACAATCTACCTGGGGCTTGGCTGTTTCTGGGGAGCTGAGCGGCTGTTCTGGCAACTGCCCGGTGTTTATACAACGGCTGTTGGCTATGCCGGTGGTTATACGCCCAACCCTACTTATGAAGAAGTCTGCTCCGGAGAAACCGGTCATGCCGAAATGGTGATGGTGGTTTATGATCCTGAAAAGGTAACGATACAGGCCCTGTTAAAACGCTTCTGGGAATCCCATGATCCCACCCAGGGAATGAGGCAGGGTAACGATGTCGGTACCCAGTACCGTTCAGCCATTTACACTACCACTGAAGAACAGGCTGTATTGGCTGAAAGCTCAAGGAATGAATTCTCAAAGTCTCTGCGACAGCAGGGCTATTCAGACGTTACGACAGAAATTCGAAAGGCTCCACCGTTCTACTACGCAGAAGACTATCATCAGCAATACCTGGCCCGGGATCCCGGCGGTTACTGTGGCTTGAAGGGCACCGGTGTTTGTCTTGGCTCCCAGGAGCCTGACCGAGAATAGACTGCCCTACTGCGATGGC
>NZ_JAHHPP010000273.1 GCF_024606265.1 Endozoicomonas sp. SESOKO1 | reverse complement strand
CAATGGCCCGCTATTCAGAAGAGTTCAAAGAGTCCATCATTCAGAAGATGATGCCACCCAATAATGTGCCAGTTTCTCTGCTGGTACGTGATACTGGCATCTCTGATGTGACTCTGTACACTTGGCGAAAGAAAGCTTTATCTCAAGGAATACCTGTGCCAGGCGACGGAAAAAATCCAGATCAGTGGACACCTGAAAACCAATTAGCCGTAATCATTGAAACAGCGGCCTTAAATGAAGCAGAAATGGCTGAATACTGCCGTAAGAAAGGCCTTTTTGCTGAACAAATTGAACAGTGGAAACGAGCCTTTATTAGCCGTGTGTCGCCTAAATTTGTCAGCCCATCAGAACAGCGTAAGGCCTTAACGGTTGAGCAGAAAAAAGACAAGCAAACCATCAGGAAACTCGAACGCGAACTCAAGCGTAAGGACAAGGCATTAGCAGAAACTGCTGCCTTGCTGGTACTCACAAAAAAGGCCCGAGAGATCTGGGGGGAACCAGAGGACGATTGACTTCTCTCCCGGATCGACAAATTGCAGTCAACCTGATCACACAGGCCGTGAAATCTGGTGCTCGCCAGTCGAAAGCCTGCGAGGCTCTTGGCCTTTCAGAAAGGACCGTACAACGCTGGACCCGGGAGGATGCTGTTCAGGCAGATAACCGCAAAAATGCTAACCGGCCAGCTCCCGCTAACAAACTGTCGGTGGAGGAGCGACAGGCGATTATTGATACCTGTAACAGTGATCGCTTTAAAAGCCTGGCACCCAGTCAGATCGTCCCGATATTAGCCGATGAGAACCAATATATCGGATCTGAAAGGACGTTTTACCGGGTATTGCATGAGAAAGGTCAACAACATCACCGTGGGCGCGCAGCCAAGCCCAGTCACAGAAAGCCAACGTCGTATTGTGCTACCGGGCCAAACCAGGTCTGGTCATGGGACATTACCTTTCTTGCGCTCTTCTGTGCGTGGCCAGTTTTACTATCTCTACCTGGTGATAGACATATACAGCCGTATGATAGTGGCTTGGGAAATCCATGAGAATGAGTCTGCTGAACATGCCTCGCAGATGATTACCAAAGCCTGTATTCGCCACGGAATAGCAGCCTTGGAGAGGCCGTTGGTCTTGCATTCAGACAATGGCAGCGCCATGAAAGGTGGCACTATGTTGTCCACACTGCAACGGCTGGGCGTGGTCAGCTCATTCAGCCGTCCAAGGGTAAGTGATGACAATCCGTTTGCTGAAGCCATTTTCAGAACACTGAAGTATAGGCCGGGTTATCCATGCAAACCGTTTGCTGGCCTTGAGGCGGCTCGCAACTGGGTGCATGGCTTTGCCCAGTGGTATAACGAAGGGCACAGACATAGCGGACTCAAATTCCTTACGCCGGGTCAAAGACATCGAGGGGAAACCAAAAAGTTCATGGATAACCGGAAAAAGGTATATCAGTTGGCTAAGCAGCGTCATCCTGAGAGATGGGGTATAAGAGCAACCCGGAACTGGAACCTGGCTGATGAAGTCTGGCTGAATCCTGACCGGTCTGCTGTCGGGCAGCTAAGTCAAGCTGCTTGAGTTGAGGCGACAACTAGGTTGATTGCGACAGGCGAAGCCTGAGGATGTGG
>NZ_JAHHPP010000028.1 GCF_024606265.1 Endozoicomonas sp. SESOKO1 | reverse complement strand
TGATTTGATCCATTGAATTATTGAACTATCGAATTACAGATTAAGACCACGCTTTTTTATAAAAGTTTCTCCCTTTCGCCACTCATTCACCATTTATTTAGTGCCTGTCAGAAAACCCATGAGTAATCCGAGTCAACAGGCACTGACAAAATTTTTTTGAAAACAAAACAGGCCGCTCATGCCAGTCGCCTCCTTTTTTGATCAAAACTTGATCATTATAGAAAGCTGACCAAACCGTCGTTTCATACAGGCTCTTAAGTCGAGATAAAAAACAGGGTTCCCGGATTATTGCAGCATAAATTGAATTGAGGGCTTCAGATTTTATGCTGTCCTGACTGCATCATCTAAAGGCGCACGATCAAAGACCTGACTCTTGCCCTCGACTCTTGCCATCCCGGTAATTGTCCCCTGACCTGATCATCCCCATCAGGCAGTGAACTAAATCCTTATCCAATGGTCAAAATTTTTCAATAGAAGATATTGCCACTGTGCTCAGTATTCCAGCGGATCGGATACGTCGGGTGGGTCAACCCTATTTACCCGCAGGCGATTGTATAAGCCCTGATTTCTATTTCAGTGATTTATCCAGAACCTGCCATCAGGCTGTTTTTATGGATTGTCATATCAGGGGGGGGGGAAATCTGCCCATGATATTGATAAAGCTGGGCAGTTCTTGAATGTTATTCAGAGAGTTTACGACGAAGGTTTGAAGTTGGTCGTCAAAACCAATGAACGCTTATTATTTATAAAAACGGTACTGGATGTTCTCAATGAAAGTGAAAGAAACTGTGTAGTAGACAACAAGGTTCGTATTTTTGACCGGCTCAGGCATATGTTCCCGGACTTTTCGTAATTCCTGGGACCGACTGGCATAACAGGTTTATCCGGAAGCCAGTCTATTCTCGGACAGGCTCCTGGTGGATTACCTCAAAAGCAAAACTTCTCTGAAATTGCCTGAAGTGCTGAATATGTTAATCATACGGGCTGGCGACAAGAACCGCATTATCAGTGACTAAAGGACAATAATTGTGGATATTGCACTTGCCAGTTATCAATCAGGTATAGTTCAATCCGGAAAAACAGATTCTGAACCTTCTGGAATAACCGCTGACAATAGCGCCACTGCGACCTTTTCGGGTTATTCCCTGAGTGGTCTGAATCCCTCCTCCAAAAGAAAAAGAGCTGGAGTGTGGGGCGATTACGACAACCGACGTAAAAAAAGACACGTTAGCAAGCAGAAGTGGATGGCCGTAAGGAAAAGGAAAATTGCCCCAGGCAAACCCATTGTCTATGCACCTGTTACAAAAAAATCCACTGGCCGCTATCGTGATCGTTTGATAATAGAAAATCATTTCGCCGCTTTACGTGCACTGACGCCCCCTTTCCAACACTTCCCGAAAAGTCTCAGCATTTTGCCCCTGGCGGAGCAATTGGCCGTAAATACGGTTCACTGGCTCCAGCTTACCAACCAACCCTACGCTGATCGGGACATAGTCATGGCCAGTTATTATGCACCGGGGGTATGTAACGATGCAGGTCAACTGGCATCAGCGCAAACAGCAAAAAAAAGAGTGGGTATTTTTTATTCTGAGGATTATCAGGTTCATGAACTTCCGGGGCTGTCAAAAAGTACGTTCCTGCGGGTGCACTCAATAACCGACTATTTTGACCCGGAATATAATGCCAGCTTTGTAGCGATGGGTAACGGGCATACACCCAGTGAGTACCTGACTGCTTTTTTTCATGGCCCGACCATTGCGGACTGTGCAACAACCATGCTGGCCTGTCAGTATCGAGCCATTGAAACCATTATTGGCACCGATGATTTCAATCGCCTCTTTGGTTCACCGGTCTCAACCTTTAGAATTGCCTGTTCGCTTTTCTCTGGCAGCGGAACCACGGCTAAACATTTGCCAGCCGAATTTGGAGACATAAAACCGATCGAGATGACTAACCCTCTCTATTGTCTGTTTGACGATCTTTTCTACAAGAAACAACTCTCCTTTGATTCAGCGAGCAGGAAACTGTCAGAATCAGATATCAAAAAGGGTGATATTCTCTACATTCAGGGTGTTGACAGCTACTGCGCCAAGCACAAATCCGGTGAGGCTATGGGTTTTAATCTGATATGCACCGGGCAAAACAGCAGTGGGCACAATCTCTATCTGGGGTTTGATCCGGATAATTTTGATGAGCCGAAAACATACGACCAAGTCAAGAATATACTGATTGATGGTTATAATAAGCCACAGAGTCCAGAGACAATCGGCGCCATTAAACGAGGTGAAACGGGTTATGGCCAACTTACCGGCCATATTCTGTCCCATGACCATCCCATTGTTGGTATCACCGGTGCGCTTCGTTTCAATCCCTTACGCTGGAAATATTATACCTCACAACACGATCAAGCCTGGCATCAGCAACCGCCGTTGACTGTCACACCGGGCAGGAAACCTAAGCCGGTTGATCAGGGATCATCGTTCCCCACTGAAAATCTTGATGCCGATTTCGATCGTTTCGAACCTGCCTCACCACAGCAGGAACTGATGAAACTGAAGGCCCTGGCCTTCACCCATGCGGTGATTGATAACCTGGATAAAGGTCGGCCCATGGGGCTATTCCTGAGTGGCGCACCGGGAATAGGGAAAACCCATCTTTGTGTAGCTGTTGCCAAAAAAGCAGCCGACTATGGTGTCAACACCCTGTATATGGACGCTTATAAGGCAGGAGACCTATTTCAGGACCTTGCTGGTGATGCCGCGCGATGGTCTGGAAAGATCGACGAAATGCTGGTCGGTAAGGATTTGGTGGTCATTGATCATGCCAGCGGTGAGTTCCGCTGCACCAGAAAAATTCTGTCAGAAACCATGAAACTGGTGATGACCGGGAACAGAGCCATCATGGTCAGTTCAAATGAACGTCTTCCTGTTAAAGCGGCAACTCCCGGCATTATTGATCCCTTGGACAGGAATGCCCATCACTTTTTTTACCTGGGTGATTTGCAGGGAGACAGTTGCCGTCACCAATGGTGGCTCAGGCCTGAAGTGAAGGCTAAGGGTTCATTATCACGACTGGGTCAGTACCGGGGCTGCCAGGCGGCCGCAGTGATCACCAGACACGCTGTATCCATAGACGATATTACCAGAAAACTCGGTATTCCGGCGAACCAGGTCCGTCAGGTGGGTCACTACTATTTGCCGGAAAGCAGACGTTTGAGCCCCGATTACTTTTTCAACGATTTGTCCAAAACAGAGCATCAGGCTGTTTTTCTGGAGTGTGATATGACGGGTAAAGAATCTCGCTATTTCTGTCCTAAAATCGAGCAGTTCTTGAATGTTGTTCAGAGAGTACACGACGAAGGTTTGAAGCTGGTGGTCAAAACCAATAAACGCTCATTATTTTTCAAAAAGGTTCTGAAGCTTATAAACGAAGAAAATTCTTTAAAAGATAGCAAGTTTCGAATTATTGACCGGCTTAAGCATATGTTCCCGGACTTTCCCGGTTCCTGAAACCGCTGTCGAGTCTCAGGGGATTCCTTTTATGTTCCGGCAGATGGCTTATTGGGTTCAGAAGCAGTTGGTAGGGCGTGGCAGTCCGGCAATACGGGCTGCCACCCTGGCTGGACTTTCAGGGAAAAGCATCATCAGATAGAGGCTGTTCCCTTTGTCTTTGCCAAGGGTATTGGCAATATGTTTAACAAAGGGGCGCTGATTTGGGCTCAGTTCATATTGTTGATAGAACGCCCTGAGCGCATGAATAATTTCCCAGTGTGCTTCAGTGAGCACAATACCCTCAAGAGCCGCCAGCTCAGTGGCAGCATCGGTATTCCATTCGTCAAGGTTGGCCAGATAGCCATCGTTGTCGAGATTCAGGGGCATTGCTTATTCCAATACAAAAAATGAACAGGTGGCGATTTTACACCGGAGCCCTGCTTATAGACAGGGCTTCTGTATATCCTTAAACAGGTTGGAATAGCCCGGATGGTTTATTGCGATTACGACTTTTCCAGCGACAGTTTTTGGAAAACTGGGTTCTGAGGTAGTCAGCCTGGTCCGGCAGGATTCGTCGGCTATTAACCAGGGCAAGATATTCGGCAGCATTGGGGCGATAGGGCAGGGCGGTCAGTGACATCTCTGTGTTCTCCAGCAGCTGGTCCCCTTTAAACTGATTACAGCGTCGGCAAGCGGCAACAACGTTCATCCAGTCATCCACGCCTCCCTTTGATTTTGGCAGAATATGATCACGGGTCAGCTCCCTTGTTTTAAAGAAGTGGCCACAATACATGCACTGATAATTGTCTCTTTCAAACAGTGAGTAGTTGGTAAGGGCTGGATTGTTGCGGCAGGGGAAAAGGCGCTTGCCACCGCAGGCAATGATACTTGGCAGTTCGATAATCGTTTGACCTTCAAGCCATCGGTTATAGCCGCCATGGATTCGGTAAATAATGTCGCCCAGGCTCCAGTGAACCAGCGCTCTTGAGTAGAGGGATACTGTTTCCTGCCAGGTAAGCCACTCAACAGGCTGGCCGGCAGTATTCAACCGCAGAATATACACGACAGAGGCTCCCGTTTATCAGTCCCTGATAAAGGTCAACCTGACGGGCCGTTCCCAATCACGATTAACTCATTGGCTGAGAACAGCTGTCGTTAACCGGGAAGGCCGCTCGGTTAATCAATTTATCGACTCTATAATTCTGATTGTTATCCATTTCAGGCTAACACATTCATTCAGCAATAATAAACCTGAAGCAACGATATGGCCTGATCCAGTTAATTTGACCACCGAAGGAGAAACCAGTGGATCGCTTTCAACGACTCATGTACTGGCTTGCCTGGCTTGGGATCACGCCTTTTATTATTTCCCTGTCGCTATCCATTCGGGGCCAGTCTCTGTTTGATACCAGTGGCGAGGAACTTTTCATTATTTATTCCGTCATCATCTGCAGCTTTATGGCCGGTTCCTTATGGGGGCAGGCGGTTTACAGCGAGAATCGATCCAGAAGTGTTATTAAAGTACTGGCCAGTAATGCCATTGCACTGTGGGTATTTGGAGGGCTTCTGGCAGGGCTGGCGGATCGTCAGATACTGGTGTTTCTTGCCATTGGCTATCTGGCAACACTGATTATTGAGTGCGTTCATGCAGAGCCCCTGGCGGATGGACGTGTAAAGTCTTACCTGTCCATGAGAGCCATTGTCACCCTTGTGGTGTTTATTTTGCACTGTTTTCTTTATGCCTCCCTGAAAATGACGTAAAGAAGGTAGTAATAATTTTCCTGCAGGAGTCAGTCTGTGGATCAACATATCGATATTCAAAAGTGTCTTTTGGCATTTGCCCGCATATTGGACAAGGGGGAACAGGTTGACGGGGGCTATCTTCTGGATGGTGTTACCGCCAGGTCACTGGATGATGGCTATACGGTTATTCTGGAGAATAGGGACTGTCAGCTGTCCATCTATTTTCACAATAAATTCGGCATTGAATCAGCCAGCCAGAAAAGTACAGACGCTTTCATTAAGCTGCTTTACCGTATCGCCGAGCAATAATTGGCTATTTGTTTGCTGGCCCTTTCAGGGATAAGTTTGCCGCGTTGATTTGATTATTCACCTGATTGTGTTTTTCTATTACTGATAATGCACGTTTTTAAAAACACCGGGGAGTCGGTCAGTGAAAAAAATCAAACTCGGATGCAGTGAGCTGCAGGTAACAGAGGTCTGCCTTGGATCCATGACCTGGGGGCAACAGAACTCCCTTAATGAGGCGTTTGAGCAGATTGACTACGCGCTGGATCAGGGAGTTAACTTTATTGATACGGCCGAGATGTATCCGGTCCCCCCCAATGAAGACACCAGCGGAGAAACTGAACGGTTCATTGGTGAATGGCTCCGGGCCAATCCGGGCAAGCGTGATGATGTAGTTATTGCCACGAAAATTGCCGGTATGGGGCTACCGTGGATACGCAATGGCAGCCCAATCAGCGGTAAAAGTATTAAAGAGGCCGTAGAAGGCTCATTGAAACGTCTCAATACAGACTGTATTGATCTTTACCAGCTGCACTGGCCAAACCGGATATCTCCGCATTTTTGCAGACACTGGCCTGGCATGGTTCCCCATACTCAAGTGGATCGTACACAGCAGGAAGCAGAAATGCTGGATATTCTGCATGGGCTGGCTGATTGCATCAATGCTGGCAAGATTCGCTATTGTGGCCTTTCAGATGATACGCCCTGGGGCATTGGTGAGTATGTACGGCTAAGTGAGAAGCATGATCTGCCCAGAGTGGTATCTATTCAGAATGAGTTCAGTCTGTTACATGCCAAGGACTCACCCTATCTACTGGAATCCTGTGTATTGAATGATGTCGCTTATCTGCCCTGGTCTCCGCTTGGGGGGGGTGTGCTGTCTGGCAAATACCGGAACGGCCAGATTCCGGCAGGCTCCCGATGGTCTGTTACCCAGAGAAATGGACACTTCCGGAATACCCCAATGACTCACAAGGCGGTCGAAGGTTATCATGAGGTAGCCAGACGCCATGGGCTATCGCTGGCACAAATGGCTCTGGCCTGGGTATATCAAACAGAAGGCGTCTCTTCGACGATTGTTGGTGCCAGTTCTCTGGCGCAGCTAAAGGAAAATATTGACGCCTGGCACCTGAAATTATCAACAGAGGTGCTGGACGAGATCAATGCGGTGTTCCGTCAATACCCGGTACCTTTTTAACGAAACTTATTTCCCGAAAAGTTTCTTTTTTACCCGGTCCAGGCTGACATCCAGTGGCGTCCGGGTTCGCCTTGGTCGCTGCAGCAGTTCTCCGCTGCAGTTCGGGCAGATAAAATCGTAATGTTCAGAACAGTTGGAGCAGTATGTACATTCAAAGGAACAGATAAAGGCCAGGTCTACTTCCCCGGTTTTTGCCTGACACTGCTGGCATTGTTTTTCCATTTTTAGCATGGTGAATCCCTGTTCAATTTATATTCCTGAACACCATGCTAACACTGACAAGGTTATCTCAAAAGGGAGCGAGCCCAGGCAGGGCAAATACGGCTTAACGACTGTAGAAGATCTCGCAACGCCGGTGGCAGAAGGCTGCGGGCTTTCTTCGTGATCGCCGGCTCATTCTTTTGCCAGATAATACCCAGGTAAATAATAACTAATCCAATGGCTGTGAGCGCTATGGGAAACAGCCAGCTGTCACGAAAAACGTCTCCGGCCAGATGGGCGAGGTAAGCACAGCAACCGATGGCACCGAACACCACAAAGACCCGGCGGGTCAGTAAAACGCCAATAGCAATCATCAGTAAGTTAACACACAGGTAAATAAACTTGCCCAGTTCACTGTCCGTATCCTGCATCGACAGCCCGCCCCAGAAGGCGATAACACCAACCAGGTATAGCCAGAAGGCATAGTCTCCTTTGGCAAATGACCGGATATCTACCCAGAAGGCAAACCCGAGCATTATCAACCCCGTATACAGAGAAACCAGCGTACACAGTTCCCAGTCAAAATCACCTCCGGAAATCATGCGGGAGATATCCATGGTCATGTACCAGAGCGTAACGGCAATAGGCATAACCATAAACGGGTATCAAAGGACCAGGTGATTTTCAGTCCGATAGCCGCATAAATCAGGGATATGGCGACAATGCCGGCACCACCAAAAGAATCCCACCCAAGAATCATGAACAGGGACATGGCGCCAATGGCGATCAGACCGCCCAGATAATAAAGCACATGAGTGAAGTCGAAGCGTGGCTCGTTGCCGGAGTGGCTTTTCAGGAACTCATAAAGTGAATCAGCCTGTCCGGCAGAGATAATCTGTTGCTGGACGGCTTTGTCTAATTGGGTTCTGGTCAGCTTCACGCAGTCTTTCCTTAATTCAGGCAGGAGCACGTGATTATTATTCATGGCTTTCCACCTGATCAAGCTCCTGCGCAGATAATGGGCCAAGATGGGCTGCCGCCATCACTGTCAGTACTTCTTTAAATGGTTTCATCATTGTCGTTCAGTGAAAAAAAATCGTTTTATGCCTGTCCTTAGGAGCCTGTTGACGTTTCGTTGCCCCACTTAACCCAGTAGCCACTCGGCGTTCTCCTGCCATGCCTGTCGGTTCATGCTTTTTTTGAAAAATCCGAAGTGGTCAATGGATTTCATCTGGTAATCCCTGGGATCCAGAATTTTGACATGACTGTCTGCATTACTGAACAGCTTTTCAAGCTGATAAACGGCGGAGGGTGGGGCAAAACGTCGATCATCAGCCATGCCGTAAAAGCGCATCTTTCCGGTAAACTCCTGAAAACCTTTCCGTAATGGCCGTCCATCCGGATCAGCAATATATGCCTTTTTGCGACCAAAACGGCTCCAGTCCCGGGCAACCTGTCTGGGAAGGTACTCTGCACCTAAAACCCACTTGGGCAAACCACCCGTCAGGGTATAAAACAGTGGCAGTACACCAAAGAAAAATACCACGGTTAATGGCCGGTCTTTCATTGGCCAGTGCTTCCAGTAAATATGCTGTGATGCGATGTTTAAAAAACCACAATAGCGATTGTTATCCGGTAAAACGCCCAGCAGCTGGCCACCTACGGAGTGACCAATACCTTTCACAGTCAACAGGGGGTGGCGTTGGATAAAGTCCGTCAGTACCGCATCCATATCCCGCTGCCCCCAGTGCAGCATGCTGGGCGTCGGGGCATCGCTGTGAACCGGCTGGCTTTCACCAATACCCCGAAACTCATAACTCAACACCGTAAAGCCCTGCTGGCATAAAAACTCGGCATAGGCCTGATAATACCTGCGCAAAACACCGGTAGCGCCATTAATGATTACACCAATCCCATTGGTATGCTCAGGCACAAACTCGGAACCGGCAAGGTGATACCCGTCATGGGTTTCGATGATTATTGATTTTATTGTCATAAATACGTCTATGTACGGTTTATATCTCAGGCAGCTCAGTGTTGCCGCCACGGGCAGCCAGTGTCAACTTCAATTCACCGGGCAGGCGGCCTTCAGGACACAAAAGGCTATGTCTCACCGCTGACCTTCATGCAGCCTGCACCGACTTGATGCTTAACGCTGATCTGCAGCCGGTAGCTGTTCAGGCTGAATCAGCGCAAGCAGTGCCTTGATAAATTCCTTCCTCTTGATCTCATATTCATTAAAATGATGAGCTGTCGATAACCAGCCGTTCACCCTGTCCACAAAATCATTACGGCAGGCGTGGCTACTCAGTTTCTTTTGCAGACTTTCAGTGAGTGCATGAAGGCGTTGTTGTTCTTTTTGAAGCTGTTGAGTCTGGTCCTCAGGTTTTCCGTCAGAGTGCAGGACGATAAACTGCCTGGCTTTATTCAGGGTGAGCAGGCAGCGCATCAGCAAGCCATAAATACGGTCCCCGGTGTTTTTGGGGGCGTTGAAAAGAATGGTTCGGGGAATGTCTGATAACATGCCTGTTTGCAATAGCTCTGTCAGCAGATCAAGGTTATCAGCAAGATATTCCAGCGTATCGTTCAGTAACCTGGTTTCTTCCGCAAACGACAAATGCCATACCGGCCTTTCAACGCCGGGGACGTGAACGGCCAATCGTGCTTCATTTCCGTGGGTTACCCTGTTGTCAACACTGACCTGGAAACCCATGGTTTTCATGCCCAAATCACCATCTTTAAGATTAATGTTGTAGGCTTTTGGCAGGTTAATCTCCTGACAACCCGGAACAGGCCAGATGGTGATGTTCTGGGGTATTTCTGAATCCCTGCCGGTATTAAGCACCTGCAGCTTTGCAAAAAGTGTTTTGGCGGACTCTGTGACCGTGCAGATAATGTCAATATCATTGAACGATGAGCAGCGGTGTTGTAAAAAGCGTGCGTATGAGCCGGTAATCAGAATGGGAGGATGACTAAAAGAACTATTGATTTCCTGAATAATCTCCAGGGTTTTCAGCACCAGCGCATTTAACCTCGGAAAGGGATTGGCAACGGATACCTCTGCCGACTTTGCAGGTCTGCCAGTGCTTTCTGTACGGGGAATAACGTCGGGGAGGTGACTTCTATCCCCATGTCCGGCGTTATTGAAACGATTGCCTGAATTTAACAGCATAGTATCCATTACATTGACTTCGGAGCCGCATTGTTCAAACCAGCGGCCTAAAGCATGGCGCAACTTGCTGCCTTCAGGAAACTGCCGGAGGCAATCCAGAACCTGCTCCTTGTGGATTTTTTGTCCATCAATGAATTGTCTCGTGATATGGCAGTGTGCCAGGAAGAAGAAATGGATGCGTAAATTCTGATATGAGTGCCTCAGGGTTTTGATGGATTGCAATACCTGTTCTGCTGACACTCCCTGATGATCAATGGCCAATTGATTCTGCATGGCCATGAATTTCAATAGACATTGCAATCGACGTTGCTCATCCCTGACCGATACGTTGTCGACGATTTGCCAAGCCTTTTCAATGATATCCTGGGCTTCGTCAGTTTCATCATACCCCCGGGATTGGCCCAACCTTTGCATCAGGTATTCAGCTTGCCTTGAGGCATGATTACCAGGGGCTTCATCAAAGGCTGCCAGTACGCTCCGGTTATCCAGATAACTGCCGTTCAATTCCCTGGCATTCAATGCCAGCCGAGAATAAAAATAAGCTCTTTCGAGCAACCAGCCGCCCCGTTCATAACCCATATCCACCGTCTCCGGAGTGACCGGCTGGCCATGCAACAGCCAGCCCTTCAGGCAACACTGTTCCATAAAACGCGCCAGTTCCAGGGGGGCCCTGACTGCCTGTAAATCCCCAGCCACCTCATCAGGTGTTACCTGAAAGCCATTCAGCGACAGGCCCCTCAGGCAACATTGCTCCTTGAAGCGCACCAGCTCCAGTGTTGCCCTGGTTTGCTGAAAACACTTGACTACTATCTCCGGTGTGACCAGCTGGCCATTGAACAGCAAGCCCTTCAGGCAACACTGTTCCATAAAGCGTGCCAGTTCGAGTGCTGCCCTGTTGGCCTGATAATCCTTAACCACGATTTCCACTGTGACCGGCTGGTTATTCAACCGCAGCCCTCTCAGGCAGCATTCTGCCTTGAAGCGCGCTAACCCGAGTTTGCCTTCCGGAGTATCCGGGAAATCCCTGGCCACAGCATCCGGTGTGACCCGATGGCCATTCAATGGCAGGCCCCTCAGGCA
>NZ_JAHHPP010000272.1 GCF_024606265.1 Endozoicomonas sp. SESOKO1 | reverse complement strand
CGAAGTGCCTCCAAATAAAGTTCAGCCAGCGGATTGCCCCACATGCTGCAATGCTTCGAGGAATAGGTACTTCTGCTGCCTTTAAAGTCCGAAACAGAAATTCCGTAAGTACCGCAATCCGTATATTTGTTTTGGGAAAAACTGTACTTTGCCAGCCTGAACTGATTGATGTTATGAATAATGCCTTCAACACTGTTGAAACGGCCGGTAGCCAGGTCTATCTCATCATCAGCACTCTGGGTATTACCGGCAATTTTGCTGATATTTTTCCGCAGTACGCCACCGGAAATATTTTTATCATAAGAGCCACTGATTAAACCAAAGCGGATATCGCCTGACTCACCATACTGCTGAAGCAAGCCTGAGGGTTTGCTCTTACCGGTGCTGTATAACTTACAGCGATCCGTATTTGCAGCATCCTTACCGGTTACACAGGCATTAATATAAACATCGTTTGTCGTTAATCTGAAACTGGTAGAAGGACTGTTCTGAGTACCCCACTGGCACTGCTTTACTTCTGTGGAAGCCCAGCGAGGCCAGGCCTCCCTGGCAACCCTGACTTCAGGTGTGCCATTTTCGGAACCGGCAACATTGCAGAGACTGATCTCACTGTTGCTATAGGGCGTAAAATTCTCTGTAGGAATGCCAGAATCACTGCTTCTATAAATTTTGACAAACGCATGCACATCCCTGGGAATATAAGCCCGCTCCAATATCGTTTGATTATTGGTATCCGTCGATCGCTTTCCGCCAAACAGCACCGTTCTGAGGATATCCATCCGTGTCATGGTGGCCCAGTTCAGAAAGTTACCGCTCCAGGGAGCCTGAGCAGTGGTGCAATAGTGCCCTTGCTCACCGGTAGCTTCCTCTACTGGTGAATAGCGCCCGGAAGCGTATTGATAGCACCAGTTACTGTCGAAGTACCCCAGATAATCAAAACTGTCCACATAGCTGGTATCCAGCCGGCCATCCGAATCCAGGTCCGTATAATCGCTGTACGCTTTTTTAAACAGTTCATGATCAACGGACATCACCAGCATAACCAGCGGCTCCGAGGTGTTACTGATCAAGGGGGGCGTTGCTGCATAATCACTGGACACTGCTTCAGCACTGGCTCTGAAAGAAAGCAGCAACAGCAGTCCGGACAACATGACCTGCCTGAAAGTAAAACTATGTGAGGTATATCGATCCATGATCACCTCCACTTCCTTGTTAGAATTCCACCGCTAACTCAACATCAGCTGCTTTTTTTATACGACGATTGAAGCATTACCCGCGAATCACCCGAACCGCCGGTAGCCAGAGCGGTAATCCGATAGAACTGAGCCCAATCCCCACGATTGGCCGGGTCTGGCAACGGCCCAGAGGCTTCTTTGGCGATATAGCAGCGAAATTCAATAATATATTTGGCCTGAGCCGATATACCGCTGATGGAAACTGTCGTTACTCTGTGTAGACCGTTATCACTCCACAGGGTGCCAGTTAACCATGGCTCGGAAACACCCGGGTCACAGCTGCCAATATCGTCAATGTTGTTTCCGGTAAAACAGTACCCATTGTCACAATTCACGCCAAAGCCGGATAAGGCCAGTTCATTGTCAGCAATAAAATTTTCTGC
>NZ_JAHHPP010000271.1 GCF_024606265.1 Endozoicomonas sp. SESOKO1 | reverse complement strand
GGAATATAATTTATGATTTCTGGTAACCCAATACCCACCCAACCTGGCTTGGGCGCTACTCAAGATGACCCGGTATCTTCCGGCGCTGGTTGTTGGCATGGTCGAACTATCAAAGTGCTTGCAGCAGTGACTTGCCTTGTCTCGGGAGTGATTGCTGTGGCTACCCTGGCTACAGGCTCCTATGTTGTGGGAGCGGTATTTGGAGCGATTTGTGTTGTTTCCGGATTATCCTTCTTGCTGTTTGGCAACAGTAAGAATGCCGTGGACACATCAGAGCCCGATTCACAATCACTGTCAGATGATTATGATGAAGAAGCTGTCTACCCTGGACGCACTCTGTCAGAACGTTACCAGGATATTTTTTCTCATTATCAGCTTTACCGGAACCCGTCGGCTCCGGTTACTACAATGAGGTCAGAGAGGGTCAATGAAAGCCCTACTGTAAGCCCAGACAATGGCTTAAGACCGGGTCCAGTTCATCTGCAGATGTGTAAGCAAGAATTGCGACGCGGGCAAATAGCAGCTAATGGATTACTTGGTCAAATATTGATCAATATCACAGCTAAAGGGTCTCCCGATCTGACTGATCCCAGGAACAAATTGGGTATTCTAAAAACTAAAGAACCATTTGATGACGACATGTTTCTGGAATTGGCAAAACTTTTAGGCGCAGACCAACCGGTTATTGTTGGTCACCAACGTATTGATAAATCTGAAAAGATTGAGTTGTTAGAAAGACTGATCAGACAATCGAAGGAATTGCTTGAGGTGCAACAGAAGCAAGCTCTTTCTCTTATGGCTGAATCCCAAACCATTAAACAGAACCTGGAAATCTATGCTCCAAAAGACAGGTTAAGTCGTTTACCTGATCCGGTTTCAGACATTGAGATAGCAACAATGAAGGAGCATGTGGATGCTTTTGATTCGCTGTTATCCCGCATTGGCAGAAGTAGTCTTAATCAAATGATCCACGCCGATCACGATATGCAAGACAGTATGTCAAGAGCGGTTAAAGCTGTTCAGGAATGCAAAAACATTTTGAACAGAACTAATCGTAAGGAATTGTCCTGAAATAATTTCGACATTTAGAACTCACTCTCCGTTCATCCTGAGCGCCCTTCGGCTCGGCTCAGGAT
>NZ_JAHHPP010000270.1 GCF_024606265.1 Endozoicomonas sp. SESOKO1 | reverse complement strand
AAAGGATGAATTGAATAACCTTGTTTCTGACTATTTTACCGAAGCTAACAAACTGGACCCTTACCGACAGGACCAGCTAAAAACTGAAGACTGGCGGAAAATAGAGCGTACTTTTTTAGCAAGACTATCGCGAGAATAACCTGTGTTCCCAAAAGAATTCAGCCATAGTCTTACAATACCTGATTAACTCTGTGCCTCCGCCATATCATCCTTTATCACCTATTTTTTATTCCATATATTTTTCAACAAGCTGGATTATTATATGGATGGCCTTGATATGGACCTCCTGAATCCGGTCAGCATAACCAAAGTGAGGCACACGAATTTCAACATCTGCCATCCCTGCCATCTGGCCGCCATCTTTGCCTGACAGCAGAATAACCTTCATCCCTTTTGCCCTGGCCGCTTCTACCGCCTTGATAATATTCCCGGAATTACCACTGGTGCTGATGCCAAGCAGTACGTCCCCTTCCCTGCCTATCGCTTCAACGTAACGTGAGAAGACATATTCATAGCCAAAGTCGTTGGATACACAGGAGATATGACTGGGATCGGAAATGGCAATAGCCGGATAACCAGGGCGGTTTTCACGGAAGCGTCCGGTCAACTCCTCGGCAAAGTGCATGGCGTCACAATGGGAACCGCCATTACCACAGGAGAGCACCTTGCCACCGGCTTTAAAGCTGTCAGACAATAACCGGGCAGCACGATCAATGGACTCAAGATTGGCGTCATCATCCAGGAACCGGCTCAGCACCACCATCGCCTCTTCCAGCTCCTGTCGAATAATTGCTTTAAATTCTGAAGACATTAGCAGAGCACCTGAGAATCAAAAAAGAAAAAAAGTGCCGGTTTTAACCGGCACTGGATTGGTGTTTAAATATCGAGATTGGCAACATTCAGCGCATTGCTTTCGATAAACTCTCTGCGGGGTTCCACATGATCCCCCATCAGCGTGTTGAATATCTGGTCAGCAGCAATGGCATCTTCAATGGTTACTTTCAGCATCCGGCGGACATCCGGATCCATGGTGGTTTCCCACAACTGATCCGGGTTCATCTCACCCAGCCCCTTATAGCGCTGGATGTAGTGACGCTTGGTGGATTCGCTCATCAGCCACTCAAGGGCTTCCTCGAAGGAAGATACATCCTTCTTACGCTCCCCTTTCTGGACAAAGGCGCCATCCTCAATCAACCCTTGCAGTTTATTGCCGAGAGAGACGATCTTTCCATAGTTGGCAGAAGAGAAGAAGTCAGCATTCCAGCGATAGTGACTATCGACACCGTGGGCAATAATCGTCACTTTGGGCAGCCAGACATTGAGTTCCCGGTCTTCTTCTACAGAAAACGTCATGGTACTACCGGCGGCTTTCAAATTTTCAATTCTTTCACTCAGCTGGGCAACCCAGGACTCCATGACGCTCTTATCAGCCAGGCTTTGTGCCGTAACTTCCGGCATATAAATCATTTCACGAAGCACAGCGACCGGGTAAATACGAGACAGCTTGTCCGCCAATTTATGGACATCTCTGAACTCTTTCACCAGTTCTTCAAGTGGCTGATCACTGATCCCGGGAGCCTTTTCATTAACATGCAGGCTGGCATTTTCCAGGGCTGACTGGGTCAGGTAACCGTCCAGTGCACCATCATCTTTCAGGTATTGCTCCTGCTTGCCACGCTTGACCTTGTACAGTGGTGGCTGAGCAATATAGATGTAGCCATTTTCAATCAGCTCAGGCATCTGCCGGAAGAAAAAGGTCAGCAGCAGTGTACGGATGTGAGAGCCATCCACGTCCGCATCGGTCATGATAATGATGTTATGGTAACGGAGTTTTTCAATATTGAACTCCGTACGGCCGATACCGCACCCCAGGGCCGTAATCAGGGTTCCCACTTCCTGGGAGGACAGCATCTTGTCAAAGCGGGCTTTCTCAACGTTCAGGATCTTGCCCTTGAGTGGCAGGATCGCCTGAGTCTTGCGGTTTCGGCCCTGCTTGGCGGATCCACCCGCCGAGTCACCCTCCACTATGTAGAGTTCAGACAGCGCCGGGTCTTTCTCCTGGCAGTCCGCCAGTTTGCCGGGCAATCCGGCAATATCCAAAGCACCTTTACGGCGGGTCATTTCCCGTGCCTTACGGGCCGCTTCACGGGCCCTGGCAGCATCCAGCATCTTACCGACAACTGCCTTGGCTTCCTGGGGGTTTTCGATCAGGTAGTCCGAAAGGTATTTACCCATCTCCTGCTCTACGGCAGTTTTCACCTCGGAGGACACCAGCTTGTCTTTGGTCTGGGAAGAGAATTTAGGGTCCGGCACTTTCACAGAGATAATCGCCGTCAAACCTTCACGGGCATCATCACCAGACGTAGCCACCTTGGCCGTCTTCTGGAAACCTTCCCGTTCGATATAGCCATTCAGGCTTCGTGTCAGCGCCGCACGGAAGCCTGCCAGGTGCGTTCCACCATCTCGCTGGGGGATGTTATTGGTAAAACAGAACACCCCTTCCTGGAAGCTGTCATTCCACTGCATGGCCACTTCCACGCCAATACCATCTTCCCGGGTGATTTCGAAGTGAAATACTTTATTGATGGTGGTTTTATTCTGGTTCAGGTGCTCAACAAAGGCCTTCAGACCACCATCGTATTTGAAGTCATCAACCTTGCCGGTGCGCTCATCCGTCAGCTGGATATACACTCCTGAATTGAGGAAGGAGAGCTCACGCAGACGCTTGGCCAGAATGTCATAACTGAACTGAATATTTGAGAAGGTCTCCGGAGACGGGATAAAGTGCAGCTCAGTACCGGTAGCATCGGTTTCACCAATCACCTTTAACGGCTCTTCCGGAACCCCTTGATGGTATATCTGCTGATGAACCTTGCCATGTCGGCGGATGGTCAGTTTCAGCTGGCTGGATAACGCATTGACCACTGACACACCAACGCCGTGCAAACCACCGGATACTTTATAGGTGTTGTCATCAAATTTACCGCCGGCATGAAGCACCGTCATGATCACTTCAGCGGCAGAAACGCCCTCTTCCTCATGGATATCCACAGGAATACCACGGCCATTATCCTTTACTGTGATGGACTCATCCGGGTGAATAATGACAGAAATCTTGTCGCAATGACCTGCCAGCGCTTCATCGATGGAGTTATCAACCACCTCAAACACCATATGGTGCAGGCCGGTACCATCATCGGTATCACCAATGTACATCCCCGGGCGCTTGCGGACAGCATCCAGGCCCTTCAGGACCTTGATATTGGATGCGTCGTAGTTTTGTTCACTCATGCTCTATCTCCAAAGACTCAGCCCGGCGATTACTTTGCTGACCAGGGTTCTCATCCAATGTAATTTGCCCATGTTTCACGTGAAACATTTTTACTTCCGTTTCAGGCAACCAGCAATGTTCAAGTGCCTCCTTCTCAACACAGGTGATGAAGGTCTGGCAGTTCATTTTTTGAAACAATCGACAAAGCTTTTGTCGATTAGGGGTGTCCAGTTCTGATGGCAGGTCATCGACCAGGAAGATACACTGCTTGTTTTGTAGCTCTTTGTATAGAAAGCCCTGGGCGAGTTTCAGTGCACAGACCACCAGTTTTAATTGACCTCGGGAGAGGATATCAACCGCACTGCCTTTGCCCATCCTAATCCTTAAATCTGCCCGCTGCGGCCCGGCATGGGTATAGCCCGATTGCATATCTCGTGCCAGTCCGCTACTGAGTACTTCATGCAGTTCTCTCTCCCTATCCCATCCTCGGTAGTATTGGATAGAAAGATTATCCAGGTCTGCCAATTCCGAAAGGACCTCGTTAAAGACCGGGGTCAATTTCTGGATATAATCACCCCGTAACAGGTCGATGGCATTGGCCGCTTTCTCGAACTCTATGTTCCACGAGGTCAGTTCAGAGCCGTTTATTCTACCATGACGGAGCAGACTGTTCCGCTGTTTCAACGCTTTCTGCATGCGCTTCCATAATGGGAAAAAATCCTGATGTTTCACGTGAAACACTCCCCAATCGATAAAGTTCCTTCTCAGTTTTGGTGAACCTTCAAGCAATCGGAAGGTGTCCGGATTAATCACCTGTAAGGGGAGTAACCTGGCCAGCTCCGATGTGGACTTCAGGTTTTCACCGGACACCCGTATCTGTAGCGATTCATCCCGCAGGTTTCTGGAAACACCAACCGGTATGGATCCCGATGACACACCGATTCGACCAAACACCGTACAGACCTCGGCATCATGATTAATCACCGGTTTAATTCGGGTGGTCCGAAATGATCGGGCAACTCCGAGAAGATGTATGGCCTCAAGTACGCTGGTTTTACCACTGCCATTAAGCCCATAGAGGACGTTTACAGAAGAGGAAGGGTTAATCGAAACAGAGGAGAGGTTTCTAATATCAGTTATGGCGAGTTGTTGGATCATATTCTGTAAATTTCCGAGCCTGAGTAGGCCGGAAGCCAGATCAGGACAGGCGAGTGCCTGATGCCAACATCAGACACTGACTACTTCTGCCTTACAGCCTCATAGGCATAACAACATAGGTGGAGTCACCTGATTCAGACTCCTCAAGCAGCACACTGCTGTTCGGGTCTGAGAGGGTCATCTTGATGGACTCACCGGAAAGAACGGAAAGTACGTCCAACAGGTAGCTGACGTTAAAACCGATTTCCATGGAGTCACCATGATAAGCCAGACTCAACTCTTCTTCGGCCTCTTCCTGCTCCGGGTTATTAGCGATCACCTTAAGCTGGCCATCAGAAAGAATCAGGCGGATACCCCGGTATTTTTCATTGGAAAGAATGGACGCACGCTGAAATGCCTGGCGCAGCTCCTGACGCTCGCCAATAATGATTTTGTTGCCACCTTTGGGAATTACGCGCTCATAGTCAGGGAACTTGCCGTCCACCAGTTTTGAAGTAAACATGAAATCGCCGGTTTTGGCTCTGATATGATTGGCACCAAGGGTAATATGGACACTCTCCTCCCCTTCCGTCAGCAGGCGTGCCATCTCAAGAATACCTTTACGAGGCACGATAACCTGATGCCTGTCCTGCTGATTGATATCCGCATCCACGCTGCACATGGCCAGGCGGTGACCATCGGTAGCCACCGCACGGAGACAGTTCTGGCTGACTTCCAGCAACATACCGTTCAGATAGTAACGAACATCCTGCTGAGCCATGGCAAAGCAGGTCCGGTCAATCAGGCGACGAAGACGTGACTGACCAATGGTAAAGGATACCGACCCGGCCTCTTCTTCAATATTGGGAAAATCATTAGCGGGCAGAGTGGAAAGGGTAAAACGGGACCTGCCAGCCTTTACCTTGACTTTCTGATCATCCTGACGCACTTCAATCATGGTGTTTTCTGGCAGAGACTTACAGATATCCATCAGCTTTCTGGCCGGCACCGTAATCTCCCCGGCTTCCGCAACATCCTCAAGGGCTACCCGGCCAACCAGTTCAACTTCCAGGTCCGTACCGGTTAACGAGAGCTGGTCTCCCTCGACCACCATCAACACATTGGACAATACCGGCAACGTCTGTCTGCGCTCAACCACACCGGCAACCAGCTGAAGTGGCTTAAGCAATGCTTCCCGATTAATGGTAAATTTCATCGCTTTCCTTTCTCTTGGTATAAAAAGGTATTCGCCTTTTTATGAGGTTGAATTAGGTGGAATTAACTTGTCAGTGAGCGCAACAGGTTTTTGTAATCGCTTTTGATCTCGTTATCCACTTCGACCAGTTCTTTAACTTTACGGCAAGCGTGAAGAACGGTGGTATGATCACGTCCGCCATAGGCATCACCAATCTCGGGCAAACTATGGCTGGTCAGCTCTTTGGACAGAGCCATGGCAATCTGGCGAGGCCTTGCCACAGAACGGCTACGACGCTTGGAAAGAATATCCGCCACTTTGATTTTGTAGTACTCGGCAACCGTCCTCTGGATATTATCTATACTGACCTGTTTGTCCTGTAAAGCCAACAGGTCTTTCAGGGACTCACGGATCAGATCAATATCAATATGACGACCCATAAAATGAGCACTGGCGATCACCCGCTTCAGGGCACCTTCGAGTTCACGCACATTGGAACGGATTCTCTGGGCAATAAAGAAGGCGGCTTCATGGGGAAGTTCCACTTTCTGCTGCTCTGCTTTTTTCATCAGAATGGCAACACGGGTTTCCAGCTCAGGAGGCTCAACGGCAACCGTTAATCCCCAACCGAATCGGGACTTCAAACGTTCTTCAACGCCGTTGATCTCCTTTGGGTAACGGTCACAGGTCAGAATCATCTGCTGGCCACCTTCAAGTAGCGCATTGAAGGTGTGGAAAAACTCTTCCTGCGAGCGCTCTTTTCCGGCAAAGAACTGGATATCGTCAATCAGCAGAGCATCAACAGAACGATAGTACTTTTTGAAATCATTAATGGCATTCAGCTGCAGTGCTTTCACCATATCCGCAACAAAGCGTTCGGAGTGCAAATAAACGACTCTGGCATTACGGTTCTGCTTGACCAGGAAATTACCCACCGCATGCATCAGGTGAGTTTTACCCAGACCGACACCGCCGTATAAGAACAGTGGGTTATAGGAAGCACCGGGGTTTTCTGCCACCTGTCGAGCGGCCGCCAACGCCAGCTGGTTTGATTTACCTTCTACAAACGTTTCAAAGGTGAAGCCCGTGTTCAGAGAACTGTGATGCTTGATGGAACCTTCCACTACAACCTGCCGAACCGGTGTTACAGGCTCTTCAGGCATATCACTCACGGACTCTTTCAGCGGGTTTACCTTTATCTGAGAGAGCTCTTCCGTCTGTCTGGAGTCATCTTCTTGTGAGGGAATATCTGGGCTGACGGGTTCTGATACCCGATCGGGTTCCAGGGTATTATCCTGCGCTACCGGTAAAGAAGACACCAGCTCATGGGTAACCACTGAACGCTCAATAGCGGACTGTTTAAGGGGATTCTCAATGGGTTTCTCTGAAACGGCGACCATTGCCGCAGCAGGCTGAGTCTCTCTTGGTTGAACTTCCCCTGGCTGAGGCTCCCTTGGCTGAGGCTCCCTTGGCTGAGGCTCCCTTAGCTGAGGCTCTCTCAGTTCCCTCGGACGTGCAGATCGCTTGCTCAATGAAGGTGGCCGACGATTAGAAACCGCCAATGCGACGGCCGGAGAGTCCCCATCAGACAGCTCATCCAGAATCTCTT
>NZ_JAHHPP010000269.1 GCF_024606265.1 Endozoicomonas sp. SESOKO1 | reverse complement strand
TACTGCGGTTGCGATAAATTGGTCTAAAAATTCCTGCTTCTTCGTCAAATAGCCCCACTATTCTCCTCAGGATCAGAAATTTTTATCCTCAATTTCAATGAAAATAGTAATTCATGGCAAACAGCACACACGCCGTCAGCATCATGCCGAGAAAGGTGATGATGAACTGGCGGTTGCTGTTGGCGTACAGTTCGGTGCTTTTGGCATACAGTTCGGTGCATTTGGCCTGTTGCTCCACCATGGCCTTGCGCCATTCCATGTCCACTTTTTTCAGGGCTTGCTCCAGCCGGATAATGTCCTTTCTGGCGGACAGGCGTGAGTCGAGAATCAGCTTTTCCAGCCGCAATACGTCCTTTTGGGTGGCAATATGGTCAGGGTTCAGGGAGACAGCGACCGCATGGGCGGTTTCTTTGCTGATGCCGATTTCGATGAGGTCGTTAAACAGTTTGTCGTCCATTGGCTTGTTCTCTGTCTGTCTGGCAAAAAATTATAGCAGGTGACCCGTGAAAATAAGCATTGGCACACAGCTGGCTCAGGGTAGCCAGTCCTCATCCAGCAGTTGCTCCCATGGCCAGGGACAGGCTTCAGGAAAACTGGCGTCGGTAAGCCATTGTTCCCGGGGCAGGTATTGGTTCATTTGTTTAATGGCACGTTTTTTAGCGTAAGGGTAGCTGGCTACCACGGCCTCATCCTGGTGGCTTTTCAGATACGGGTGTTTATTGAGCAGCCGACCAATCTCACCACGGGCGGAATCAATACTGTCAAACCAACTGCGAAATTCCTGCGGCTCATAACGGCGTGGGTTGATGACCTGGGTCTGGTAATGCTGTTTCAGCAAGTGAAGTAACAAATTGACCAGATGGGATTCCAGTTCATCAACGAAATCCCCCATGCGGTACTCCATGGTATGCAGAAGGTTATCAATATCCAGCTCATCAAAACGTCGTTCGGCTAATAGTGTGCGCTGAAGGGCAAGCCATTTTGGGTAATCGCGGTGGTAAAGCGGATATTTGCTGTTTTCCATTCTTAGAATCCTTTTATTCACTGCCCACCAGTTCAGGAGAGTCATGCCCAAAGTCTGAAGAATTTATACCATGTCTTCATTTCCCTTGCGGAACCACATCCGTACTCTCAAATATCTTATCCGCCGAAGCCGCCACAAACCCCTGGTAGAGTTGACCGTTGGGCATTGGGTAGCGCAGGGCGAATTCATAATAGCAGCCGGGTATTGTTAAGGTGCCGTCCGTAAAGTTCACCGGGACCTCTTTGGCCAGGGTTGAGGATTGTTCCAGCAACACGTCCGGGGAGCCTTTGATCAGGCCGCCACTGGTATTCATGACATAACCTTTATCCAGCAGCAGTTGATTGACGCTTTGAATATCTGGGTGTGAATGCGCCTGATTAAAGCGAAGGTGGTTGATGGATACCGTAAAGTGATTGGGACGAAAGCCATGGGCCGCTAGCCAGGAGGCATACTCACTTTCACTGGCGAGCGTCTGATACTGTTCCTGACTGACATGCCATGGACGACCAGAGTAGCAGAACCCCTGCTGACGCACAGACTCTTCAGACACCTGAGCTACCAATGCTTTGATAATATCCTGGCAGTGCACCGGCAGTTCCTCAACTTTCAGCTCGCTGATAAACACCTTGGGCAGGGTGTCATTGTCATGCTGATAGTATTTGGCATAGAGATTTTTCACCGGGAACTGATAGTCGTCAATGGCCTGGTATCCAGCCTCAAGAAAGGGTTTGGCTATTTTATCCAGAGATACCCGGTCAAGGTTGAAGGTGCGAAGGGCTATGTGGTCATTGACCACCGTGCCTTGATTAAGGTCAGCAAATAGCTGGTGGATAGGTTTGGCGTCCGGGGTGAGTGCCAGGTAATCCTGCCACATGGCGTCCAGTAATTCATGAATTGTGAGTTTCATAATCTCTCCTTAACAAAACTATTTCACATCAGAACCCGGTAGATAGTTCGGTATACCGGCTTTTCTTTAATCCACCGCTGTGGGAATGTTGGCACGAATCTCCGGGTTGGCCAGAACATCAACAAAAGCGAACTGTTCGCCACAGGCCATCAACGCCTGAACCGCTTTGGCCGAGAAACCACAGGGCGGTAACTTGGGAGAACCCTTCATGTAAAGCAGGATAGTATGGGAACCTGTTCTTTTTTATTGCGCCATTACGTCCATGAGACGACCTTGTCTTCATAGGAATCATAAAGCAGGACATTTTTAAAGAAAATGGGCGATGAACTTTATTCGCCTGCAGTGGTCAAAGGCCTGACCAAGGATAGACTGCAGTTTTTCCTGTGAAGAGCAAGAGGAGATTTATGTCAAACCCTTCTTCACTACCGGCACTCTCCGGGGCAGAAAGTGCCAGTGGAAATTTTCATCCACCTGGTGGCCTGTCGGCAAGTGCAAGCACCAGCGATTGCCCGGAGTCCCCTAAAGCCTCGTCGTTTTCTCAGCGAAATACCACACTGATCCTGCAGGAAGAGGAGAGCCTGAAAATTGATGGCTATTCCATCGGGGAGATCACAAAGGCAGAAAAAGCCCTGACCCAACGCAATATTACGCCAACCCTCAGTGAGATCTGCAGTCATCTTCAGTCAGTTCACGCTGATCCGGGTATCCTGAAAAAGGGTATTGAAAACGGGTTAAGTTCCACAGCAGGTGCCCAGGGCAAACTGCGGCTGTCGCTGGAATTGCGAAGCTACATCGACACCCAGGTAAAAGTCACCACTGAGTATTTCAATCGTCACTATTCTTCTTTCTGGCCAGATCGCCAGGGCATCATCTCTATGGTCAACCAATGGCCCGAAACCTTGCAAAAGCAAGCCGCTGTTATTTGCACAAGCTGGCCAGAGCTGCTTGTTGACAATGCTGTACAGGTGGATTTCAGCTCCAGCAACCGTATCTGTTCCCCTGAGTTAGGTAGACACTCAGCGCCACTGGATTGCCAGGCATTTTTCCGCCTGGTCAAGGATATCTGGTTTGATGCCCTGAGTTGTAAAAATAACTGTGCCATCGACAGAGTCAGTCACTTGCTGATTTCGTTTGCCTGGGAAATATCTTTCAATTTTTATATATTGCATGGTCGCTCTCCCACGCACGACCGCCACGAGCGATTTGAACAGACGATTCAGCACATGCTGACAGAAGGTATTTCCCACATTGAAGATATTGATGCGTTTGCATTTTTGTTGGTCACCAAGCCTCTCACCTGGCGCAATCATCAAAGTGATGTTCTGCAATTGATGATCTGCAGGGCCTTGAAAGGCCGGGACCAGCAGCTGTCTCCACTGCGCGCCCAGTGGCTGGAGGATCCAAACAGTCACGAACAAATCACGAAAACAGTCGAAACAGAGATCATCCCTGACACAGCCTGCGCCATGCACTACCTTAACGACATACACGGTTACCTGATGCAATACAGGCGCCAACACCCTAACTGCAGCGGCAGCAACCAAATACATAACGCGAAATACTTTGATCCGGTCACCCGGCAATTAAAATCATCTATCCTTGCCCCTGACATGACAACCAGACCCACTCTTGAGGAGACAGCTGCGACGCTCTCGGCCTATTTCAATGTCTGCCAGGACCAGGGCCGTCAGGATTCGTCGCCAGAAGGAACATTTGAGGATTTTCTGACAGACAGAAAAGAACCGGATCCCAGCAAACCCGGATATTTTGGACTTCTGGAAAGTGCTGATAACACTGAAAACCCGACTTCGAAACCAGACAACGACGCTGACAACAGCGCAGAAACGAACACCACCCATAATTACGGCGACATGCCGGAGCGCAAACGTAAAAGGCAGTCGGCCAAACCATCAGTAATGCCAAGGATTTTCTTAAATCCTTGGTGATCATATTGGGTTGGTGCCAATACCGACTCCACATCAGGTCATAATTATTTTGCAGGCAACTGCCTTGTCGATATCCACCTTTCCTGTCAGTATCGATTTAAACGACTCTTGACTTGCACCCTTTTTGTTTTAACCAGTTAAAGCCGTCGCCCTGTGCGCTGGCATGGGCGAGACTCAGTAATAATGCCGCGCTGAGCCTGGCTCTTGGTACAAGGCTTTTGACGTTTAAATATTCCTGGTCACTGTGGATCGCTCCCCCCTGAACCCCAAGCGTATCGATATTGGGAATCCCGGCAGAGGCAAGGTTGTTACCATCGCAACAACCTCCGGTGGGTTTAATCTCCAGTGGAATCCCCAGTTCATGCCCGATGTTTTTTGCCAGTGACAGCAGCTGTTCATTGGCAGGACTCAGCACCTTGGGTTTGCGGGTAAATCCGCCATGCAGTGCCAGTTGAATGCCATCACGCTGATTAATGCTATCAATGATCCCATTGAGTTTTTGCAGGCACCACTGTTCATCATCCGGTTGTTCAAGGCGAATATTGAATTTGTGAATACAGCGGTCAGGCACGATGTTGGTCGGGCCGCCACCATGAATGTAGCCGGGGTTAAAGGTGATTCCCGGCCGTTGACCATTCAGGTCGTCCATGGCGGACACAAAATCACAGAGGGCACGAATAGCATTGCGTCCCAGGTGATGTTCACGGCCTGCGTGAGCCGCTTTGCCATCACTGACCACGGTAAAATTGCCACTGCCTTTGCGTTGGCCAGCCAGGTTGCCATCGGGAAAGCAGGGTTCAAAGATCATGCCCAGATGGACTCGCTGAGCAGCCTCTTGAATCAGGGGGGCGGAGCCAGGGGAACCAATCTCTTCATCCGGATTAAACAATATCTCCCAGCCAATCTGCTCAGCCCAGGGGCTTTGCTCAAGCACTTCCAGTGCCTTGAGCATCACCAGAATGCCACCTTTTAAATCGGTAACTCCGGGGCCATTGATGGTGTGATCATCCAGCCAGCGGACCTTTTGAAAAGGGCTGTCTTTGGGAAAAACGGTATCCATATGACCGCACAGGAAGACTTGAAGAGGTGCTTCGGGACGCTTGCGAATCCTCAAGGCATCACCCAGCGGGTGTTGAATGATCTCTCCGCTGTCGTTGACGACCTCCCATGGCTTAACCGGTATACGTTCATGGTCTGTTGATAAACCGGAGGTCAGTTGCAGCAGCTTTTCCAGCACCTGGTTGACCCCGTCACGATTAAGGCTGCCGGAATTTATTTCTGCCAGTTCGATGGTTCTGGCCAGCATCTCATCGTGCTGGTTATTGAGCAAATCCAGCCAGGGGTGAATTTCAGGGGGAAGTGTTTTTGCGGGCTTAACCATACGACATTCTCATTCTGTTATAGGCCGGGTATGGAGTTGCAGGGTGTGTATTCCCGCGCAAGGCGCGGGAAATAAGTACCTGGCCGAAGTGCAAAGACCCTCAGGCAGAAACCACGGTAGCAACCGCTCTTTCCAGCCTTGCCATCCCCTCATCAATGTCTTCATCCGGAATAATGAGCGATGGTGCAAAGCGCAGGACATTTGGTCCGGCAACCAGCAGCATCAGCCCTTCGTCTGCAGCGGCAGCAAGAAAGTCTTTACCCTTGCCGTGGTATTTCTCCACCAGCTCCGCACCAATCAGCAGCCCTTTACCCCGCACGTCGGCAAAGATGCCATATTGGTTGTTGATGGCTTCAAGGTGTTTGCGCAGGCGGTCGTGCTTTTTACTGACATTAGCCAGCAGTTGTGGATCATTAACGGTTTTGATCACTTCCAGTGCTACTGCACAGGCCAGTGGGTTACCGCCGTAAGTGCTGCCGTGGGTACCAAAACCAAAACTTTCCGCCACCTTGTTGGTGGTCAGCATGGCACCGATCGGGAAGCCCCCGCCAAGGGATTTGGCGGTGGTCAGAATGTCCGGTGTTACACCAAGGCCCATATAGGCATAGAGTTGGCCGGTTCTGCCCATACCGGATTGGACTTCATCCAAAACCAGCAGGGCATTGTGCTGGTCACAGAGTTCCCTGACGCCTTTGATAAATTCAGGGTCCGCAGGAATAACCCCGCCTTCGCCCTGGATAGGTTCAATGACAACAGCGCAGGTGCGGTCAGACATGATGGCTTTGAGGGCTTCAAGGTCGTTGTAGGTGGTGTGCAGCACACCGCCGGGAACCGGTTCAAAGCCTTCGCAGTATTTCTTTTGCCCGCCTACGGTGACGGTAAAGAGCGTTCGGCCATGGAACGATTGGTAGAAGGAGACGATCTCATGCTTTTCCGGGCCAAAGTTGTCATAGCCGTATTTTCTGGCCAGCTTGAAAGCGGCTTCATTAGCTTCGGCACCGGAATTGCAGAAAAAGACTTTTTCAGCAAAAGTGTTGTTGATTAACTGTTGGGCCAGTTCAAGGGCCGGTTCATTGGTATAAACATTACTCAGGTGCCACAGTTTTTCACCTTGCTTTTTCAGGGCATCAATCAGTGCCGGGTGACAATGCCCCAGGGCATTGACGGCGATGCCGCCAGCAAAGTCCAGGTATTCTTTTCCTTCCTGATCCCAGATCCGTGACCCCTTCCCACGTACAGGCACCATGGACTGGGGGGCGTAATTGGGAACCATGACCTGGTCAAAGGTTGAGCGATCGATGGGGTGCTCTGACATGCTATTACCTCCTGGCTATCGGGGGCTGCTATCAACGTTGGAATTCTCACCACCTCGGTGATTTTCCGTAGTTTGAACTGCGTTTTGAATTACGCTTTGAATTACAAAAAGCTGTAAAAATAGCTAAAGCCCGCTTTTATCATTTATAAGCGTCATTCTACACAAGCCTCAAGGGTTTGTACGGGGATATTGATGCTCTTATACGGATTTCCCCTGCATTTTGCTAAACAGTGGTGGGCAATATATTGGCAGCATGGGGGAAAGAGTTGGAGCCACTCTCAGAAGAGCGTGGCTGTAAATATTCAGTTAAGGCGCTTGCTGGCGATTTCTGCCTGCTTTAATTCCTGCTGAATGACGCCGAAAATCTGCTGGAATTCACTGTCATAGCGAACCAGGCTTTGGCTGAACTCGGGCATTAACTGAGCCATTGGCTGGCCGGTATTTTCGGGCAGCGTTTCCGGGATCAGTTTGATCGCTTGCGTTAAATGGTATTCCGTTTGACGGACAAACGTCATCAAGCGTTCATACTCTACTCCCATGTTATGCAGCTCTGGTTTTCTGCCTGAACGGGAAAGTGCCATTTCATCAAACACCTGCTGAAGCCGGACATCGTACTCTGCCAGGGCGGCGTTAACCTGCCTCAGTTTGCTGACATGGCTGGCATCCACCACAGCGCCAACCGGAGCGACAGGTGCTGACTGAACACTATTGCTGGCGTCGATGACGGCAATCTCTGGCTGCTTGCCGAAAGCCATATCCGGGCGAAATGGGTTGGTAGCGGCCAGATTGGCCAGCAGGTTTTCTACACTGTCGAAATCCATCTCCAGCATTTTGGGGAGTTCAGTCAGCTTATTGGTGTAGCTGGTTGCCACTTTATCTTCGGCAGCAGCCTGAATTGAAGGGCCTATCTCCGGGTCTTTAATGGGGTCGGGCTGGACTGGGCGGTTATTGATCTGATCCGTCAGTGATGACGACATAGCATGTTCTCCTTTTTGGCCATTACCTAAAGACTAGTTGATTGATAATAGTTTCTTTCTATCAGACTGGTTTGTTTGTTTTATTTTTATAATTGATAATCATTCTCATACAATTTAGCCAGGAACGATGACATGACTAGCAGGGCTGGAGTTAACAATGGCTAAGACAGTTTCTTTCGCAGCAGTACATTTTTGTGTTGCATTTTCAGTAGGTTACCTGATGACCGGCGATGTAATGATCGGTGGTGCCCTGGCGATGGTTGAGCCTGCGGTGAATACCGTGGCTTATTATTTTCACGAAAAGGTCTGGAATAGATTTAAGAAAGCCAGACCAAAGCATACCGCTATGGCTTTCTATCCACAGAAGCTGAAGGCTTTTTATCCACAGAAGCTGAAGGCTCTGAGTGCATAGCAATGGCTCCCTTGTTCAGACCTTCAAAAGCGACGACCCGGATGGTTTTGCCTGGCTTTCGCTCAGCCAGACAGCGGGCAATGTGCCTAGCAAGCAGTTCAACCGTGGAGTCGGTATCGATCAGGTAACAATTAATGCAGGGCAAGCTGATTTCAAAGTATCCCTGGTTTGCTGTGTAGCTGAATCGATAATGCTCCACATCATCGTTGGTGAAGGATCCCTGTAGATCCTCTTTCGTGGCTATATATATGTCACGCCACTGTGATGCCCACCAGGCTTCCAGCGCCTGATCCCGTTGCTCATCAACAAAAACCCGAATCTGTGAGCGATGACCGTGAGCAATCCGCTGGCAATCCCCATGGTGTTTCTTCAACCCATGGCTGTAGTGATAGTAAGCCCCGGCAATAGCTTCAGGGTATAACCTGAGTTCAACCGTTGTGACATTGCTTGGCAACTCCTGTTGTATGGCTTCCTCCAGGAAGGGGGTAAGTAATTCCGGAGTTATCGCCTCTGCTTCAACCAGCAGCACAGCCTGCGCCGGTGCTGAACAGGTAATCATCCCCTGGCGGGTTTTAAAACTGACAACCAACTGCTCTTTGTTTTGGGGACTGTTACAGGTGATAGAAGCCACTTCTGCATGCAGGGGAACCAGAAGGCGGTGATCTGAAAAGCTGTCCAGCAATGCTTTAACCTGTTTCTTGACATGGCCAAAATCAAACACCATGCCCTGTTGATCAAGCTCGCCCCCCAGCACCACATCCACAAGCCAGGTTTCACCCACCAGTCCACGCTGTGGACAAAGGTAACTGAAGTCCAGGGTCGTCAGCTGGTTTACGAACAGAGCCTGCATAATATTTCCACAATAGAACCATCATCAATAGTGATGAATGGATTTGAAAATCATCTGATTTTGGAACGAACTATTCAAATTATCCACAGAGGCAGAGTAGGTCAGGATCTCGAAAACAGCCACAAGCGGTGCTTAATACCCATCGTATTTTCTATATTCCTGTAGTGCTGACTGTCAGTAGCATAAACCCCTGTCTACCACCTTTCCCTATATCGCAGCGGTCGGCTCTTCTGCTGACTGCGGATTTGCCGCCTTGCGCGACTGAATCGCCTTGTCGATCAAGGCGACAATTCCCCTTTTACCACGTTGGCCCGCTACCTGGCGGGGGGAGTTCGACCTTCGGCACCTTCCCGGGACGCAGCGAGTCTTTGCCAGTTCCGGGTCAGCACCATACTCCAGCAGCATCGACACAATAGGACTAGATGAATGTTTGCTCGAGGCTGCTGCGAAGAGTGGGGTTGCCCCGTCTTTCCTGGCGGTATTCACCAGCGCATTGCCAACCTCGGCTCTTTCTGACTCCGGCACTTCATTGATGATCGCCAGTATATGCTGGACAATCCTGGCAAACCCACCTCGTACCGCAATGAATAGTGGCGTAGCACCATGGGCGTCAGTGGCATTCACTACCTGTCTGATTACCTTGCTCCGTTCTGATGCCGGTACCGCTGAAACAGACTCCAGCAGCAACTTCATGATCCCGCAATTGCCCCTGCCAGCAGCCAAATGGAATGGCAGCCTACTACCTTTTTGCTTGCCCTGCCTGTCAGGGGCCAGCACCTCGATCAGGGTATTGGCTCTTCCGGCCTCCGGTGACAATTTCAGGGCTTCCAGCAAGGAGTAAACCACCAGGTTATCGCCTTTGTTGATGGCTATAATCAGCGGGGTTCGGCCATCTTTGAGGGCAGCATTGATGACCGCCACCAATGCCCGGGCGATGTCTGCCTCAGGCAATGCCAGCAGGTATTTCATAAAAGTTGCCACGACCCATTGATGGGCATTCTGAGTGGCAAGATATAACGGGGTCTCGGCATACGTTTTGCCACGAGTTGTCATGAGCTCGATGGTGACATCTGCCTTTTCTGCCTCCGGTACACCCTGCAAGGCCGTATCAAGCAGATATTTTGTGGCATCAACATATCCCCCCAGGGCAGTGATATGCAGTGGAGAAACCGGGAGATTAGTCGCGCCAGACAGGGCCATTCGTTGCACCAGACCCGGGTCTTCGGCCAGTAACTCCCGTAGCCAGATCAGGTTATTATTGCGGCAGGCGGCCAGTATTGGTGGCTCGTTCAACCGATTTGAGCGGTCATCACCATGGCGGATGCCGGTAACTGGTATCGGCAGATTCTGCAAAGGGATGTCTTCGGGAGCCTGACCAGGCTGTGGTTGGGAACAGGGAGGGGAACTCTCGATCGTATTCATAAACTGGAATCTGCTGACATTGATGAAATGGATAAAGAACGTTTGAATCTCATAGTACGATAAGTAGCTGTTTCTGCTGCAGTAGCAGGTTTATAAGACTGCCCGGAGATGACTTAAAGACTTAAATTATTTTACCATTATGCCTTTTGCATCCCCCTCATTACGTGCCAGAAGGAGTCAGGCTTGAACCCTGTTATCACCCCGGAAGAGCTGATTTTTGATGCCGAACATATCTGGCATCCATACAGTACGACCATCAATCGGGTGGATATGTTCCCGGTGGTTGGGGCGGAAGGTGTCTATTTACACCTGAATGATGGCCGCCGGGTCATTGATGGCATGTCTTCCTGGTGGTGCATGGTGCATGGTTATAACCATCCTGAAATGAATGCGGCGCTGAAGCGTCAGATTGATGATTTCTCTCATGTCATGTTTGGCGGCCTGACCCATAAACCGGCCATTGACCTGGCCAGAAAACTGGTAGCCATGACTCCCGAACCGATACAAACGGTGTTTTTTGCCGACTCCGGCTCAGTGGCGGTTGAAGTTGCCATCAAAATGGCCATGCAGTACTGGATCGCCCGTGACAGGCCTGAAAAGAACAAGATGCTGACCGTCAGGGGAGGCTACTACGGCGATACCACCGGGGGGATGTCTGTCTGTGACCCTGAGGGCGGCATGCACCACTGGTTTACCGGAATTTTGCCTCAGCATCATTTTGTTCCCCGTCCTGAGTGTCGTTTTGGTGAAGTCTTTGCAGAGCAGCACATCGAAGAACTGCGGCAGATGCTGGATCGGCTGGGCAACCAGCTGGCGGGGGTGATTATTGAGCCCATTGTCCAGGGTGCCGGAGGTATGTATTTTTATTCGCCGGAATACCTGGTTCGTCTGCGCCAGCTGTGTGATGACTATGAGGTTCTGCTGGTTCATGATGAAATTGCTACCGGCTTTGGGCGCACCGGAAAGCTGTTCGCCTGTGAACATGCCGGTGTGGTTCCGGATATCATGTGCGTCGGCAAGGCCCTGACGGGGGGGTACCTGACCATGGCGGCAACCCTGTGTTCCGGGAAGATCAGCCAGACCATTTCTGAACAGGGTCCTTTTATGCACGGTCCCACCTTTATGGCCAACCCATTGGCCTGTGCTGCCGGTAATGCCAGCCTGGACATCTTATCCAGGGGCGAATGGCAGGGCCAGTTGACGGCGATTGAAAAAATACTCAGGGAAGGCTTGATGCCCTGTTATGAAATGCCGACTGTTGCTGATGTCCGGGTATTGGGGGGCATTGGTGTCGTGGAGTTGAAAGAGCCGGTGGTGATGTCTGAAATTCAACCGCTGTTTGTTGCCGAGGGGGTTTGGGTCCGGCCCTTTGGCAGGCTGGTTTATGTGATGCCTCCCTATGTGATTTCCAGCGACGAGCTGAAAGCACTTTGCAGCAGCATTTGTCGGGTGCTTCATCGGGTTGGCCACTGAAAGGTTTGCCGGAAGGCCGTTAGCCAGCTAACTTTTACCTTCAAACTATTTTTAATCGTTTCTTTAAAGGAGTATTACTGATGGGCGCAGGCCTTCCCAAAACCCCGGAGCAGTTCCACAAAATTCCCCATGCCCGGTTGGCGATTATCGGCAGCAGCTGGCACAGTGACTGTGTCGATGCCATGATTAACCGGGCTCAACAAGAGCTTCTGGCACTGGATGTCAAGCCGGAGAATATCTCTATTCACAAAGTCCCGGGCTCACTGGAACTGCCACTTGCTGCACGAATTCTGTTTGAAAAAGACCCTGACCTGGATGCCATTCTGGCGTTTGGGGTGGTTCTGAAAGGGATCACCAGCCATGATGAGATGGTGCTTCATGGTGTATTTGAGGGTTTTATGGATGTCACAGAGCGCTTCGCAAAGCCTGTGATTAACGAAGTGATCGGGGTGGACAGCGTTGAGGACGCAAAAAAAAGAGCCGGTGATGACCACATGAATAAAGGCGTAGAGGCCGTTTATGCTGCCTCTGAGCTGTTGCACTGGATAAACCAGGTTAAAGGCTAAAGCTTTGTGAACTCAGGTTGGATCACGCCGATTGTGATCCACCTGTTGATCGCTCTCTCCTTCTGCCACATCCATGGCGGGCGACAGGTCAGCATTCACCATGACCGTTACACAGGAATCTGACCACACGTTAATGGCACTCTCAAGCATATCGATCAAGGCATAAAACGGCAGAATAATCACCAGCAGTTGCAGCGGTACTCCCATCGCGGCAAGAAATGCGCTGGATAACATATAACAGCCCATGGGGACGCCGGCATTCCCAATGGCGGCAATACTGGCAATGACTATCCAGGAGAGCAACTCCAGGGGCGAGAACAGGATGCCGTTGCTTTGTGAAACAAACAGAACCGTTATCAGGATAAAAGCAGCACATGCGTTCATATTGACAGTAATGCACAAGGGGAGGCTGAAACGGGCCACTTTGCTCTGAATCCTCATGTCTCTTTCAGCGCATTCCACGGCATAGGGCAGAGCCGCCGCCGATGATTTGGCAAAAAATGCCACCGTCAGGGCTGGCCACATGGCCTTCATGGTTTGCCAGGGTGAAATACCTTTGAACTTCAGCAATATTGGCAATATCAGGCCAGCCTGGACGATATTGGCCAGCAGAACGCAGAGCAGATAGAGTGCAAGGTCCTGGAGAATTTTCTGACTCTGCAGATCGTGGATAAACTGGTTAACGAATGCCCAGACGGCCAGAGGCATAAGTTTGAGGATCAGTCCGGTCATCTTCATGATGGCGGCAAACATACTGTCAAAAAATGAGTGCAGAATTTCCTTCTGACGGCGTTCCAAAGCCATAATGGCAGCGCTGAGCAGGAGGGCTAAAAATAAAACACCCATCACGTTATGGGTATAAAAGGGTTCGACAAAGCTGGAGGGAATCACACCAGCCAGATAGGACCAATAACTCCCTGTGGGGCCTGCAGGCTCATCCGTTGCTGCCAATGGGCCGGGATTGCCAGCCGGGGCAATCAACAGATACAGTGCCAAGGCTACAGAAGCGGCGACCAGGGTAGTGATCACCGTATATTTCAGGACCTGGCCGCCAAGACGTTTTACCTCTGAAGTTTTGCCCATGCCGGAGAGGGTGGAAACCAGGGCGAAGAAAATAATGGGCAGGCTGATCAGTTTCAGCATTCGGATAAACAGATCAGATACCACCTCACTGGCCTGATTGAGCGCAGCAAGATCAAGCCACCCTGTAACAATCCCGAATAACCCGGCGATGAGCAGGATCAAGTTGCTATTTATAATGGGTTGTTTTTCCTTGTTTTTTTTGCCTGGTTGCATAGGTTCTGGATTCTGTCTACCGGATTGAATTGTGAGAATAGACAGGATTTTTACCGGTTATTATTTTGTTTTGGTATTTACTTAGAGGCGAATAAATTGTTGGTACTTCTGAACAATATTTTTTTGACTACACTACCTACCTCAAACGCTTGTGCAGCTGCACACTAATGATTCCATAAAGTGACGCCTGCTGAACTACTGAGGAACAGTAACGTGTTGAGACGAACCCGCTTTTCACTGTCTATACCTGAGTCAAGGCTAAGGCCGACAAAAAAAGAATGGTTTTATCCATGGCCCCTGGTTACGGAGGACTTTTTCACGGAGGATTTGGACGAGGCTGATGAGTATATTCAGGAATGGAACTTTTCTTATCCCGGGCAGAAAGCACTTCAGCTGGTTGCCCCTGTTGGCATGACCAGGTTCGCCAAAGGTAATGGTAAAAAAATACCCTGTGGCTGGCGATATGTAACACCAGCTTTTCTGGCAACATCAACTATAGAGAAAGACCCGGCAGCAAAATAATATTAGAATCCTGACCGAACATAGAAAACTACTGTGAAGGTCAAATGACAAACCAAACCGCCTTTATCCGGCAGACTTTCCCTGTTGGGCCGCTGCAATGCAACTGTACAATTATTGGTGATCCGGTAACCCGTAAGGCATTTGTCGTAGATCCCGGTGGTGATCCTGACATTATCATGGCAAAGCTTCGGGAGCTGGATTTACAGGTTGTTGCTCTTATTCACACCCATGCTCACCTGGATCATTTCCTTGCCAGTGGCGATATCAAAAAGCAGACGGGTGCTCCAATCTATCTCCATGAGGGGGATAAATTTCTCTGGGATAACCTCGAAATGCAATGCCGCATGTTCGGTGTTCCTTATCGCCCGGTTCCAGATCCGGATTACTGGCTGAAAGATGATGATGAGCTGCCGTGCTGTGAAGGTGTAGCCATGCACACCCCGGGGCATACGCCTGGTTCCATGTGTTTCTGGTTTGCAAAACCAAAGCTTTTGATTGCCGGGGATACGCTGTTCCGCCGGTCTATTGGACGCACTGACCTGTGGGGTGGTGATTACAAAGCGATTGAACGTTCGATCAAACAAAGACTCTATACTCTGGACGAAGAAGCCATTGTGGTGGCCGGACATGGTCCTGATACCACAATAGGTGAAGAAATCCGTGAAAATAGTATTATTCGCGGCTAAGAGCTGATTTACCAAGGACAAACGTTATGCCTCTGAAAAAATTATTTACCGTCGCCGTGCTCTTGATGGGATCTTTGCTGACAGGCTGTCAGACAACCAATCCATACACTGGTGAACAACAGGCCAGCAAATCAAGCAAGTATGGCCTTGGTGGCATTCTGGCGGGTGCTGCCATTGGTGCTATTGCCGATGGTGGTGATGGTGCCCTGAAAGGAGCCATCATCGGTGGTGCTGCAGGTGCCGGTTATGGTCACTATATGGATCGACAGGAAAGAGTACTGAGAGCTGAGCTGCAGGGAACCGGTGTTCAGGTTTACCGTCAGGGCGATCAGCTGAAGCTGATCATGCCGTCCAATATCACGTTTGACTCCAGCAAATCAGATATCAAGTCTGCCTTCTATCCGGTGCTTGGTTCTGTAGCAAAAGTGTTCAGAGAGTATGACCGTAACCTGATCGAAGTGGTTGGTTATACCGACAGTACCGGAGGGGATAAGATAAACGTACCTCTGTCTCAGGACCGGGCAGACAGCGTTGCCAACTATATTGCTTTTCAGGGAGTCAGTGGTGACCGCATTTTTGCCTATGGCAGAGGCTCTGCAGACCCTGTTGCCAGTAATAAAACCGTTGAAGGTCGTGCACAAAACCGCCGTGTAGAAATCAACCTGCTACCCGTCCAGCAGCGTTGATTATGAAGAGGCGGTGTTCCGCCTCTTTTCACCTGTTCTAATCCAATGCCATGTTTCAGTTCCGTCAGGGATATTGAACAGCTGAAAAAGCAGGAAAAACAACCGCCTTCACTTAATCTTTCCCTTTCTTGCGAATAGCCGATCTGGGTCTATTTTTACACTGTATCTTGAACAGAAGAATACTAAATGGATTCAACGCTGAATTAATCCTTTCGCTTGACACTGAAAGCTGCCCAGAGCGTTGTTTTCATTATTTGCAAAGATTCAGCTGTTGGCTGGGAGAGCGGGAAAAGCAATGCAGGAATACATCAAGAAAGAAGAGTTTGAAGCTTTTCAATCTCATGTGCTTAGCCAGTTTCGTGATATTGTCGAGTTGTTCTGCAAGCAGCAGGCTCATATGGAGCGACACCTTGAGTGTACAGAAAGAACCCAACGGCATCTTGATACGTTCGCTGCCCGTATGGACCACCTTTGCCAGTTTATTCAAAGTGTTTCAGATTCGGTAGAAGGCAAATCCCGGGAGCATAAGCACAGCAGCACTTCCTGTCATTAAGTTAATCTGTTCATTTAAGCCGCGGATGGTCAAATATTCAGCAAAAAAACACGGAACTACTCCAGTGACTGACGATCCAGTTGCCGATATTGCAGGGCTTCTCCCAGGTGTGGGCTTAGCACCACGTCACTGCCTGCAAGGTCGGCAATGGTTCTGGCCACCCGTAACATCCGGTGCAGCCCTCGGGTCGATATTTGCAATTGACCGGATGCCCGGGTGATCAATCCTTTTTCCTTTTCACCCAGTGCGCAGACTTCAAACAGCTCTCTGGACGACAGTTGACTATTGATTTTTCCCTGTCTTGCCTGCTGTTTATTCCGGGCCTGGATAACCAGGTCTCTGAGTGTTTCGGAACCGGTTTCCTCGGAAACATTGTTCCTGGCAGGCTCCATAATGGCCTGGATCGGCTGCGATGGCACTTCAATCTGAAGGTCAATGCGATCCAGTAATGGCCCGGATAATTTGTTTCGGTAGCGTCTGACCTGGTCAGGTGAACACCGACAGTTTCGTTGAGTGTCTCCCAGGTAACCACAGGGGCAGGGGTTCATCGCGCCTATCAGTTGGAATCGGGCAGGAAAACATTCCTGACCTTTGGCCCGGCTGATAATTACCTCGCCATTTTCCAGCGGCTCCCTGAGTATCTCCAGGGCCGTGCGGGCAAACTCGGGCATCTCATCCAGGAATAGAACCCCATGGTGTGCAAAAGAGACTTCCCCGGGTTGCGGTATGCTGCCACCACCCACCAGGGAAACCGATGACGAGGAGTGGTGAGGCGTACGAAAAGGGCGCTGCCAGAGGGCGTCCATGGAACTGGACGTCAGTGAATGTATAGCGGCGACATCAAGGGCTTCGGCCTCCGTCAGCGGAGGCAGCAATCCGGGAAGACGGCTGGCCAGCATGGTTTTCCCGGTACCGGGTGGGCCAAATAGCAGCAGGTGGTGCGAGCCAGTAGCGGCAATCAGCAACGCTCTTTTTGCTTGCTCCTGCCCTCGTACATCCGCCAGATCCGGATAGTCTGTCTTAAAACCACTCTGGTCTGGTTTTGCCGGTTCAATATAAGTCTTCTCCAGCAGGTAAGCGCAAACCTCTGCAAGACTTCGGGTACCAATAATCATGACACTGCTGACCATGGCGGCAACAGAAGCATTCTGCCCGGGAAGAATCAATGCCCTGTTCATCTCTTTACAGGCCAGTGACGCCGGTAGCACCGCTCTGACAGGGCGAAGGTGACCGGAAAGTGCCAGTTCACCAAGGAACTCTTTATTCTTGAGCGTCTCGCCTGGCAGCTGTCCCGAAGCCACCAGAATGCCCAGGGCAATGGGTAGATCAAATCGGCCGCCCTCTTTCGGAAGGTCTGCCGGGGCAAGATTTACCGTGATTCGGCCATCGGGAAAGTCAAAGCCACTGTTGATCAGGGCACTTCGTACACGATCCTTGCTCTCCCTGACAGCGGCTTCCGGCAGCCCCACAATATGTAAACCGGGTAAACCCTGAGAAAGATGAACTTCTACCGAAACCGCAGGTGCACGTATGCCCTGATTTGCCCGAGTGTAAACCTGCGCCAGTGTGGAAGGCATGGTTATTATTGACCGATTAAACAACCTTAAACGATCAAAGATAGCAGCTTATGTCAGAGTTGCTGTGTAAGTTCGCGCCTGCCTGAAGCTGCAGGCGCATTGGATGAGATGGACAAGTCATTAATTGTCAGTTTTTTTCCTGTTCATCGCTGCTGCTGTCTTCCAGCACTTTTTGTTCTGCTCTCAGAGCTTCCATCTCTTTTTCCAGCGCTTCAAGGCGCTCGCGGGTGTGTCTCAGAACAGCAACCTGGGTATCAAACTCATCACGGGTGACCAGCTCCAGTTTTGACAGTGAACTGGCTACCAGTGCCTTGATATTTTTTTCGATATCTTCCCGGGTCTGGCTTTTGTCACCGTTAAAGAGTTCACCGGCTTTGGCGGCAATAGTATTTATTAAGGCGGCTTTATCGATCATGGTTATCGCTTGGCTGACAGTCAGAAAAGGGAAGGATACCTTAATAACAGCAGCGTAACGATCCGGAACTTATTATTGGTCGAATAAAGCGGTAATCTTCCCGGGTTTGATCACGATAAAATCGTTATCCGCAACGCCATGCTGCTGTTTGGCGAGCTGCAGATCCTCTGGCGGTTGCAATATCGGTTCATTGGTCAGCATAAAGCTGCCCCAGTGCATCGCCAGTGATAAGCGAGAGCCAACATCATTGTGGATTTGCACGGCTTCTTCCGGATTGACATGGATTTCTTTCATAAACCAGCGGGGCTCGTAGGCGCCAATCGGTAACATGGCCATATCCATGTAGCCGAAGTGCTCCCCAATGGCTTTAAAATCTGAACTGTAGCCAGTGTCCCCGGCAAAATAAAAGCGTTTACCCGCTCCAGATGATTCAGCCACCGCTTCAAATACCCAGCCACACCAGAGTGTTCGATCTGGAAATATTGAACGGCCACTGAAGTGCTGACAGGGTACTGCCGTATAAGTCCAGCCGCGATGGGTATGGGATTCCCACCAATCCAGCTCGACCCAGTTAGCTATGCCATGTTTGCTGAACCATTGGCCTAAACCCAGGGGCAACATAAACAAGGGGGGATTGTATTTTTGCTTTTTCTGAATGGCTAATACTGAGTTGCGGTCCAGGTGATCGTAATGGTCATGAGAAATCACCACCACATCCACATGGGGTAAGCCATCAACACCTATCGCCGGGGGAGAATAACGCTTGGGGCCTGCCCACTGTACAGGAGATGCCCGTTCAGAAAAGTGAGGGTCGGTAATAATATTTATCCCCTGGTGGCGAATTAAAAAAGTTGCGTGACCAATCCAGCTGGTCAGGGATTTATCGGAATGCTCAAAGACCGAGTAATCATCTTCCACTATCGGGATAGCAACTTTTTCCGGCAAGGCCTCGGTGAACTTCCATTTCAGGATGTTCCATAGCGAGCGATGATGCATTTGCATCGCGTCGTTATTGCGAAAGCCACCGTTAGGTAGATGATGTTTTTTAGAGCGATTCACTGCAGCTACCTGTCTGTTGTGTTCAATCAAAAGAGTGTGGAGCAACGCCGCGAATGAATTCAGGCATCGCCGCACGGCCATTACCAATGTTTACATTGTCGACAAACACAAAATAATCCATAACTTCCTGATGAAAAGATTTGCCAAAACAAAGTTCGATGAATGCGGCAAATAATTTATTGGTAATCGATATCCCTGCTACTGGCACCATCAGGAAAACGGGTGGTTTTTATATTGCCAGAGACCCAAAAGGTAGCGGTAGGCCGACATCAGTTTTGCACCATTTTTGTGCGCCTGCTGGGGCGAAGATCAGTTTTCAGTGCATCAAACGGGTGCGTATGCCTGCTTCGGTTCCCGGTTTATTTCATGAAATCTTCAATTATGCCCATTTATGAGGACAGGTAAAAACTGGCACAGTGTCTGCTTAAACAGAGGTAACCATTTCGTCAGTGACAGGCGGGATCGCCTGAAACCAATACTGGCAGGATTCGTTTTTCCTTTTGCAGGCCTGGAAAATAAAACAGACGGTTGTAACACAAAGGGAAAAGCGTAGACTTCGGAAGTTGTAAAGCATCCAGGTCACCCCTCGCCGGATGAATATTAAGTAAAGCCAGGAGAATAATGCATGAAGTTAGTATCAGCCATTATCAAGCCATTCAAGCTTGATGACGTGCGGGAAGCGCTTTCTGATATCGGCGTTCAGGGTATTACTGTGACTGAAGTCAAAGGCTTTGGTCGTCAGAAAGGCCATACCGAGCTTTATCGCGGTGCAGAGTATGTTGTGGACTTTCTGCCAAAGGTAAAGATTGAAGTGGCTATTTCAGATGACCTGCTGGATCAGGTGATTGAAGCGGTTTCCAATGCGGCCAATACCGGAAAAATCGGTGACGGGAAAATTTTCGTGACCTCTCTGGAACAGGCCATTCGGATCCGTACCGGAGAGACGGGCGTTGACGCCATCTGAAAGCCAGTCAACGGCATGACTCATCAGCGTATTAAGCTGAAAAGAAAGATAAAAAGATGTGAATTTTACTGGGAGGGGTCCCGTGGAAGATATAACTCAGTTGTCGTATGCGCTCGACACTTTTTATTTCCTGATGTGTGGTGCACTGGTCATGTGGATGGCCGCCGGCTTTGCCATGCTTGAAGCTGGTCTGGTGCGCTCAAAGAACACCGTTGAAATTCTGACCAAGAATATTGCCCTGTTTGCCATTGCCTGCACTATGTACCTGCTCTGCGGTTACCAGATCATGTATCCGGGTGCTAACGAAGGTGGCATCATGCCGTTGTTCGGTACGCTGCTGGGCACTGAGAACAGTGTTGAGTCGGTAGTTGCCGGTGGTGATGATGCACCTTACTACTCCCTGCGTTCTGACTTCTTTTTCCAGGTGGTCTTTGTCGCGACTGCCATGTCCATCGTTTCCGGTGCGGTTGCTGAACGGATGAAACTGTGGGCCTTCCTGCTGTTTGCGGTCTTTATGACAGGCTTCATCTATCCAGTGCAGGGCTTCTGGAAGTGGGGCGGTGGCTTCCTGAACGCAGCTGGCTTCCAGGACTTTGCCGGTTCTGGTGTGGTTCACATGGCAGGTGCTTCTGCTGCCCTGGCGGGTGTGCTGCTGCTGGGTGCCCGTAAAGGCAAGTATGCATCCAACGGTGCCGTTAATGCCATGCCCGGTGCGAACCTGCCTCTGGCTACTCTGGGTACCTTTATTCTCTGGCTGGGCTGGTTCGGTTTCAACGGCGGTTCCCAGCTGAAGATTGCCGATGTTGAAAACGCTAACGCGGTTGCCCAGATTTTCGTCAACACCAACGCTGGCGCAGCCGGTGGTGTTATTGCCGCCCTGATCGTTGCTCGACTGCTGTTTGGCAAGGCTGACCTGACCATGGCCCTGAACGGTGCCCTGGCTGGCCTGGTTGCTATTACCGCAGAACCGCTAACGCCAACCGCCCTGGGTGCAACGCTGATCGGTGCTGTCGGTGGGGTCCTGGTTGTCTTCTCTATCCTGGCGTTGGATAAGCTGCGCATTGATGATCCGGTGGGTGCCATCTCGGTTCACGGTGCTGTGGGTATCTGGGGTCTGCTGGCGGTACCTCTGACCAACAGCGACGCTACCCTGGTTGCTCAGCTACTGGGTATTGGCAGTATCTTCGCCTGGGTGTTCGGTGCTTCCCTGGCCGTCTGGGGTGTGATCAAGGTGATCATTGGCCTGCGTATCTCCGAAGAAGAAGAGTACGAAGGTGCTGACCTCACGGAGTGTGGTATGGAAGCTTATCCAGAGTTCACCAGCAAGTTGTAGTGTAATAAAACTTTTCAAGTTGTTATAAAACGTCTTTTTTGACAAAACAGACCTCGGAAACAATACTCCATGTGTTGTATAGCCGAGGTTTTTTGTAACTTCTTAAAAACTGCTGCAAAGCCCACAAGATAGAACCTGGGAAGCTTTTTCAATCAAACTCTCCAGCCTCGGGAACAGCCCTGCTCCATTTAACCTGTCTGTCAGATAGTCCCAGAATGAAAGACCATAAGGCGACACGTTTTCTTCAGACTGGCAAAGGTATCGAGACTTTGCCGTCCTGCTTCGTTCCGCGTGCCGCCGTTGATCTTACGACGTTTGACGTATTCTCGTATCAGGCTTTCACTCAGATTGTTGTGTAACGGAAGGGTCAGCCTTGAAGGCTTTCAGATCATCATAAATCGCCCAATGCCATGTCCGGCACCATTTCTGGGCACTGGCTTGTTGCAAGCGTTTTTTGCCTGTCAGGCCATTCCCAGCCACAAAGCCATCAGCCGGGTGATTTCTGTCAGTTCCTGCTGGCTGAGTGAACCGATGGTTTTGCCGATTTTGTCTGCTTTTATGGTGGTGATTTTATCGACCATTACCTGAGAAGTGTTGTTGAGTCCGTTGTCTTTACTCTCAAACAGGGTGTAGCGGAATAGTGGAACATCCCTTAACTCGCCTGTGATTGGCAGGATCGTTATTGAAGGGTGGTCCGGGAACAGGTTGGACTGGATGATCAGGGCTGGCCTTGGTTTGCCGTAATCTCCCTTGACTGAGACAGTGACGATATCGCCACGCTTCATACCCAGCCCTCATCGTCGCTGACCTGTTCAATCCAATCCAGGGGGTCACTTTCGGGTTTATCAGCCTTGAGGATGGTCGATTGTCGCTGACACTCAAGGGCGAAGCCTTTGACCCGTGTATCCGGAACCCAGATTTGCAAAGGGCGTAAACCGGCTTGACGCAGGGTTTCTCTATGACGTTCTACCCGTTCCCGGGTGGGCTTGGGGGGGGGAGTATTGGTGGACATAACGCCTCCGTAGCTGTGTTCCCGGTAAGGGTGATTATGTTACATGTAACGTAGCAGGCAGAGTATTAATGTCAAGACGATTGCCAAATGCTTTTTGAACGGTGGCCAAACTTCCTATCCTTCTCAATGAAGAAAAAATCCTGATTTGCACCATGCTTTCTGCTCTATCGTCCACAATGTTTTTTTGATGGGATGAATCGATTGATTAAGGTCAATAAACCTGCATTTTTGTTGATGAATAATACGAAAAAAAATGAATGAGATAGAGATA
>NZ_JAHHPP010000268.1 GCF_024606265.1 Endozoicomonas sp. SESOKO1 | reverse complement strand
TACCTGCTTTTTCAGCACCTCTTTCGGCGGCAGGTTGATGTTTCTGGACGCCAGCTGTCGATGCACCGCATCAACACGTGCATCCAGCTCACTCTGCATGATCACGTCCTGGTCAATTTTGGCAACGATTCGATCCAGTTCAATCTGGCTCTGGATGGCACGTTCCGGGGCGCTTTGAGCCGCACCATTTGACTGTGCATAAACTCCACCACTGCTGAACGTCAGCAGGCAGAGAGAAACCAGTGCCGTGGTTTTCAATCCCCTCATCATTTACTTCTCATCCCCTGCGTAACCTTTAATACCTTCGAGATACTCTTTCGTCGAACCGCTGGTGAGCGCTCCAAGACCTCTAAGAACAAATTCAAGCACAATACCATCTTTGTATTCCGGGTAATCGATGTTGTCGTCATCATCGATCCATTTACGCCACATCAGCCGGACTTGATAACAGCAGCTGTTATATTCGACTCCGGACAGGAACTCAAGATGCCGTTTATTGGTTAAATCGTATTGCCAGCGTCCCATGGCAGACCACTTTTGTGTCACTGGCCATGCAAAGGATAGATCAGTCTGGCTCAAGTTGTTGTTGGCGGTCAGCCATTTGCCGGGATTGGCCGGATCGGCAACCAGTCCGTTTTCCGCGTTCTTGACATAGCGCTCCGACTGCAGGAGGTAACGGTAACCGGCATTAATCACACTCCGGGGCTTGGGCTGGTACTGGTAATAAAGCGCGTAGTTATCCAGCTCATTATTGTTGGTATCCCACATCAGATCCTGACGAAGGCTCATCTTGCGGTTGATGTTATAGACCAGCTCCGAGGCCAGAGGAGAGACCGATTCGTGCATCTCATTCCACAATCGCAGGCCTTCTTCGTTCAGGTTAACATCCCAGTCATCTTCGTTGCTGGGTTCTCTGGAGGGTGTGCCCGCCAGCGGGTTTATCCACAGTTGACGATCTTCAAAGTAGATGATCTGGCCAATACCAAAACGCACCCGCTCAAAACCATCGTCTTCTATCAGGCGGCTGGTCAGGCCGATGGACAGCTGGTTGGCATCCCTCAGACGGTCATAGCCGGAAAACCGGGAGTCC
>NZ_JAHHPP010000027.1 GCF_024606265.1 Endozoicomonas sp. SESOKO1 | reverse complement strand
ACCAAGCCTGGGCGGCCCCACCTGTTCCCTGAGCTACGGACTGTGAAACAGAAACATTCTTGAGCGATCAAGAACCCTCGTCCGATAGGGCGGGGAGTGTCAGCACCTGCCAGGAAAGCCTTTGCCGCTATGCAGAAGACGCTGCTGCTTCGAATCAGGAGGTGAATATTGTCTATTCGGATTTTTGGGACTCCAGCGAGAGTCTGATCGAAGCCGAAGTCTATAAAATTTGGGTTGAAGCGGTTGAAGCGGTTGACGCTGCAGAGTAGACACACCTGAACGCATTGCCGGAAAATATCATCATTGCCAACGCAAAGATTTGATGATGATTAAGTGATGTCAGTGAACGGTCACGATAACGGGGTGAATGTCCTGTGAACCTTTTTGAGGAATGAGTGTCGTAAGGAGTAAAAATTCTCATTGCAGAAAGCAATCCGATGCAAAGCCGTTTGAGCTATGGCACAGCTGGTGACATTTCTCCGATTACTCCGGTAGTCGACCGTGGCGGCGATGGCCTGCAAAACGGCTTTGATCCAAGCGCTGGTCAGCAGGGTACCCAAAGGCAAAAGGGCACTGAAAAGCGTTGTCGTGTAAATGCGCGGCTGGTCGATAACGTCGCTGACGCCCGCAATGAGGTTGCCGCGACGTTGGCTTGTCAGGATACGATGGCTGCTGGGCAGGGCAGTAGGAAAGGGATCAGCGTTACTGCAAGGGTGGTGAGCCATTGTGTGCCTCACAGCGTTGATAGTGAAGCTACGGCAACAGCCCCGCCACACGGGCTACAGTCCGGTGTCGTGCAGTCGGCAACAAATCAGGGTAATGATGGTAATACCGGTTTTTTCTACTGGCTTGACCGCTTTCTGACTATACCCCTGGATCGGTTCATTGTACCGGGTGAAGACGTCAGGGAAATGTTTACAAACTTTGACCCCCGTGTAGCTGATTGCAAGTGGACCGTTAATAAACTGCTGTCTGTGGGTTCGAAACGAGTGCTGGATAGCCATGTGGCTGCCTGGCTGAACAAGAAACAAGACCGGAACCAGATAACAAGAAACCTGCTGAGCCTGCAAAAAGATAAGTCTGTGGAGTTGACAGTCTATTTCCGAAACTGGGTGTTGCTGAAATGCTACAGCGATATGCTTCGCGGTGAGCCGGTTACCAAAACTGACCGGCAGCATCTGGTACAGGCCCTGAATCAAAGTGTGTTGAATGACTTTGCTGAGTTAACCGATAAAGCCAGCACGATGATAGATTTTTATTCATTAAGTTTGCTCTATTTTATGGGGGGATTGCCGTATTTTGAGGATGGCGTTAATTACCACAAGGGTATTACCTTGCTGAGTTATTGCCCAACAATACTCAGGGAAATGTATTTCTATTTGTCCCCTGTCAGCTTTTCTCCCTACGATTATGTTCGGTTTGCTCCGGTGAGCATCAGGTCCGTGTTTCCCCAACAGCCCAATGTGCCACCAGAAACCAGACTTGGTGCCGCAATGCAGGTGATGGTGATGTCTTATTTGCAGCAGTTGAACGATCACTTATGGGGAGTCGAACGTTATAAATGCTCGCGATGGTTCCCTGAACCAGAGTTAAGTTCTGAACTTTTCCCGATCGTCAATGATTTGGTTGCAGAGTGTGTGTTGTTTACCGCAACCATAAACCCCAAAATAAAAAAGTCATGGAAGTGCAGAATGCGGGAAATTGACAAAAGGTTTCAAGCAGCCATTGATCATCTCACCCCAAAAGCAAACAACCAGGGGGGGGGGAGATATTCGTGCTTTTGTCAACTGTCTTCAGGCAGAAATCCATCACTATGTATATGTTGATTCACCAATGTATAGCTGGAAAGTCGCCAACTTTTATTGCAATGCCGCACAAGTGTCCCCTAATCACTGGTCAAGTGCTTATATCTTTTTCCTGAAAGCCTGCAAGTGGGAGTTGGCTGCCAATGCGGCTGCTGAATATGCCCGGTATTATCTGGAGACAAGTCCTCTGCTGGCTGAATACTGGAGTGATACCAGTGAGCGGGCCAGGGAGCTGGCTGCATTTCCGGCAGCACCAAAAGGGCAGGCAGCGGCTTCAGACAGAGACTACGATTTTGACGCCGTTCTGCGACAGTTTTCTGAAGAAGTAGCAAAGTCTGCCACGCTGACGGCGGGGCTTGCCAGGAAAAAGGGCAGGAAACGTAATGGCCGAAATAGTATCCCTGAGCCTGTTAATCAGTCAGGGCGTGATGCCATTCAATCACCATCTTCGGGTGGGGATGGGGCGGGTAGGGCTGGACGGCACAAGCCACCGGCGATAAAGCCCGGTCATCACAAAGTTTCGCCGGTGACCAGGGCCGTCCGATCCGGGGAAAGCAGTTCTGCCTGGCCTGCGTCTGATTGCCAGGGTTTCCAGATCCAGTCGGCCAGGGGGCCCATAAAGCCCTTTGAAAAATTGCTTTCCCGACACTGGAATCCGATTGTTGTGCAGACACTCCGGTGTATTCGGGCGGCCAGGGCCAGGTCCGATATCACCGGTGAGCGGCAGATATACCAGAAGTTGTTGAATCATCCTCTGTTGAAAACCTGTATTGGCATTGAGCGAGTCTGGGAGGAGTGTGCATGGACCGAGTTGCATCAGTTTGATGATTTTTTTCGCTCGGCTCTCATTCCCGATGCACCGATGAGACAGAAGGCCAGGCAATGGGTGTTGGATGCCCGGAGTAAATTTATTGTACCGTCACTGATGTATTGTCTGGAAAATGATCAGATTGGTTTGGTAAAAGATCAGACGACCCCTGATTTGGACCCTGATTTCATCTGGAATGCGGTGCAGGCAATGCTGCAGAAACAGGAAATTGCCAGCGATCTCAAGGTAGATGCTGAAGTCAGGTTCAGGCTGCGTTGTCTGTTCAGTTCCATGGGGCATACATACAGTCTCTGGGCGATGACCGATTCATCCAATGCTGACCAACACAGGCAAAGGGCACAGATATGGTATGGATACAAAAGAATCGATCCGGGTTATGTATGGGCCAGCAAAAATCCTGAATAGTGTCTACAGTCAAATGCTATGACTCTTTTGGAAAAAGCACCTGTGCCTGCCACTCAGCTTTCTCACCGGCAACTGCTCCAGCGGTTACAGGCGCTGTTGCAGGAACAGGGATCTGTCGCTGAATCCCTGAAACGGGAAAACGCATCTCTCAAACATCAGCTGGACTGGTTTAAATAACCGTTTTTTGGTGAAAAGTTTGGTGAAAAGTTTGGTGAAAAGTCTGAAAAACGGTTGATCGACAATCCGAATCAATTCGCACTTGGCGAGATCCTCCAGGACGTTGGGCCTGTGCAGCCCCAGAAACGGAAACCATTACCTGCGAGCGCAGAAAAAAACATCGACCTGATGGCTGTGTCACTGACCAGGGATTACGCTTCACAGAAGGCGTACCGGTTGAACTGATTCATATCCCTGCACCTGAAATGCAGGGTGAAAATGCCGACCAGTATGAAATCTAGAGGAATTTGAAGGTGTGTTACCTAGGAGCCTGTCCGAGAATAGACTGCCCTACGCGGCAACTGCTCCTGCGTTGCTCTAGCTCCTGCATCCATGCAGTCGTGCGGTGGC
>NZ_JAHHPP010000267.1 GCF_024606265.1 Endozoicomonas sp. SESOKO1 | reverse complement strand
CCGATGCCGAAATTGATATCGTGCTGCAGAATCGACTTTACATAGCTCTGCTGGTTAGGTCCCCGGGGCGTAATCAGGCCTTTACGGGTGCGCAGTGAGATCAGCTTGTCTTCAGGCTCTTCATATATCCACTCAAGGGCAGATTCCTGCAGGAACAGGTGAACCGTATTCGGGCTGAGTGGTTCGTCCTTGCCGGTTTCTCTGAACAGTCGCTTTACTACCTCGCCAGCTACGTCAGCACGGTCATTGTCGCCACTGATGGCAAAAACATTTCCCCGGTGACGGATGGTGACGCCGAGCCGCTCTTCGATCTGTTTCAGATGCTGATTGAATTGTCCGCAGAGTTCCGCGAATCTCGACGGTTCATCAGGCTCAAGAGAAAAGCGGCAGACGTTTTGATCAGTGGCGTGATGGCCAGAGGCGTGGGAAAAGTCCTGTCCTTGTGTTTTGGTATTCAAAGTCTGTGTTCAGCCTTTACTGCAAGTGGGTTCAGGTAAGATATTACGATGGTCTCTGAGTGTAAGCCAGTCAGGATTTCCATTAGGAAAAGAGGCGTTAAGCCTCTTTTCCGGTTAATCAGGCAATACTGTCCAGCTCGGAACCGATCAACGTACCGCGCAGAGAATGAGGCAACGCTTCAACAATCTCAATATCCGCAAAATGGCCAATCAGGTGAGGATCAGTACACTGGAAGTTCACTACCCGGTTGCACTCGGTACGTCCTGATAATTGTCCCGGATCTTTCCTGGAGTAACCGGTCACCAGGATCTTCTGGGTGCTGCCCACCAGACGTCGGCTGATCTGAATAACCTGCTGATTAATACGGTTCTGCAGAATCTGCAGGCGCTGTTTTTTCACTTCCTCGGGAACATTATCTGCCATATCGGCAGCCGGAGTGCCCGGACGCTTGCTGAAGATGAAACTGAAAGAGGCATCAAAGCCCACTTCAGCAATCAGGTTCATGGTGTCTTCAAAGTCCTGATCGGTCTCTCCCGGAAAGCCGACAATAAAGTCTGAAGAGAGCTTCAGGTCAGGACGGATCGCCAGCAGCTGGCGGATTTTTTTCAGGTAATCTGCCGCCGTGTGATCCCGCTTCATCAATTGCAGCACCCGGTCAGAACCGCTCTGTACCGGCAGGTGCAGATGGCTGACCAGCTCGGGAACCTCGGCGTAGACATTCACCAGGCTGTCGGAAAACTCCAGTGGGTGAGAGGTGGTAAAACGGATACGGTCAATTCCGTCAATGGCGGCCACCAGGGTAATCAGTTCTGCCAGGTCACAGACGGTGCCATCGTGTTTTTCACCCCGATAGGCGTTGACGTTTTGCCCCAGCAGGTTGATTTCCCGGACGCCTTTTTCGGCCAGGCCATAACATTCAGCAATAACGTCATCCATGGGACGGCTGATTTCCGCACCACGGGTATAGGGAACGATGCAGTAAGTGCAGTACTTGTCGCAACCTTCCATAATGGAAACAAAGGCCGTTGGACCATCCACACTGGGTTCTGGCAGACGGTCAAACTTTTCAATTTCCGGGAAGGTGACGTCCACCACAGGAATGTGGTTGGCCTTGCTGGCATCAATCATTTCCGGCAAACGGTGCAGGGTCTGCGGGCCAAACACCACATCAACCTGGGGCGCACGTTTACGGATCTCATCACCTTCCTGGCTGGCAACGCAGCCGCCTACGCCGATGATCAGGTCCGGGTTCTTTTCTTTCAGTTTTCGCCAGCGACCCAGCTGGTGAAAGAGCTTTTCCTGGGCCTTTTCCCGAACGGAACAGGTGTTCACCAGCAGGACATCCGCCTCTTCCGGGTTGTCCGTCAGCTCCAGGGTGTGGGTCTCTCCGAGCAGATCGGCCATGCGGGCGGAATCGTACTCGTTCATCTGGCAACCATGGGTTTTGATATACAGTTTTTTGCTCATTTCACACTTTACTGGCT
>NZ_JAHHPP010000266.1 GCF_024606265.1 Endozoicomonas sp. SESOKO1 | reverse complement strand
CAATCCAGGTCAGGTAGTCACTCTCTTTCATCAGCGGCAGCGTGCCGGAAACCTGGGCAGCCGTCACCCGTAAGACATGAGCCATCCTGAAGTGCCGCAGTACTTCCATCTGGTTCTCAAGGTCGTCTTCCGGAATATGGGCAAGCTGTTGTCGCAGCTCATTGGCCAATGCTTCTTTTTCCGGTGGGTTATAGAGGTCACCAAGATTGAGGAATTCATCAAGAAGCGCCGGGAAGCGGGCAATCTGTTCAGCAATCCATGGGCTGGCAATACAGAGTTTGCCAAGGTGCTCCAGCGCGGCAGGGTTCTCGATCAGCAGCACCAGGTAAGCCGTTCGGCGCAATACTGCTTCAATCAACGGAAGAATTCGCAGTAAAAAAGTATCCGGTGCCGTGGAATTGGCGGCCACCCGGAGCAGTAGAGGGATAAACTTATCCAGTCGGTCACGGCTTTGCCGTCTGACCCGGGTAATGGCTTTTCCGTCTCGCAAAGAGACCAGCCGCTTCCAGGAGGCAGCAATATCCGTGAAGCCCTCCTGTGACATCAGCTGCTGCTCCTCCTCCTCACTGAGCTGGCCGAGCCAGAGAGGTTGCCACTGGTCGCTGTGAGGTTCCCGGGCATTGGTGGTTTCAGGATCAGCAATAACCGCATCAAAGTGACTGGTAACGTGCTGACGGTGTTCTTCCAGCTTGCTCAGTAACGCCAACCAGTCTTTTTGTCCCATACTGAAGGCGACCCGTGCCCGGGCCTCCGGGTTTTTCGGCAGATCCTGAGTCTGTCGATCGGCAATGGCCTGAATGGCATGTTCAAGGTTGCGCAGGAAGATATAAGCAGCTTTCAGCTCATTGGCTTCGTCAGAAGAAAAATAGTGTTTGCTCTGCAGTGTCTCCAGCACCGTCAGCAGGTTTCGCTCCTGCAGACTGCGGTCACGCCCGCCATGAATTAACTGAAAAGACTGAATAATGAATTCAATCTCGCGTATACCACCGGGCCCGAGCTTGATATTACTCTCCATGCCTTTGCGCTTCACTTCCCGCCGAATCAGCTGCTTCATTTCCCGCAGGGCGCTGATGGACCCAAAATCAATATAGCGACGATAAACAAAAGGGCGAAGCTGGCTGAGCAGTAACTGACCGGCAGGAATGTCCCCGGCAACCACCCTGGCCTTAAGCATGGCGTAACGCTCCCAGTCCCGCCCCTGATCCTGATAATACTGCTCCATCGCCGCAAAACTCATGACCAGGGCGCCGCTGGAACCATAAGGCCGTAGTCGCATATCAACCCGGAACACAAAACCATCGGCACTCTGACAATCCAGTACCCTGATCAGTCGCTGGCCAAGGCGGATAAAAAACTCCTGGTTGGTAATGATCTTTTTGCAGCCACGGGTTTCTCCCTGGCAGGGATAGGTAAACATCAGGTCGATATCTGAAGAGAGGTTGAGGTCTCTGGCACCGAGTTTACCCATACCCAGCACCACCATGTTCTGGGGAACCGGTTCTTCACCCGGAATGTTCGTACCGCAGGGTGTTCCCATGGTCTGGCAGCAGTCCCGGTAGAGCCAGTTGAGTGCACTTTCAATGCAGGCATCCGCCAGGGCCGACATATCCGCTGTCGTTTCCTC
>NZ_JAHHPP010000265.1 GCF_024606265.1 Endozoicomonas sp. SESOKO1 | reverse complement strand
TAACGGGCTGAGCCTGACCCTGAAACAGGCCGACCCGGACCGACAGTTATACATTGAGGTCAGTCAGGATGTCGAGGCACTGGTCAGCGCCATGTCGGACTTTGTCAATAACTGCAACAGCCTGTTGAAAACCAGTGACCCCAGGGACAACCGGGGCCAGCAGGTCGATGCGGGGGCTCCCGCCTCCCTGAGGAGTATCAGCAGTCAGCTGCGTAAACTGGTCAACGCCACGCCTGGCGAGGCCGGGCTAAATAGTTCAGAACAGATCTCCAGCTTGCTGGACCTTGGGGTCAGTACTGAGCGCAGTGGTTTATGGTCTCTGGATGAAACCTGGTTCCGCCACCAGCTGGGCGCCATGCCCTACCAGGTCCTGCAGTTTCTCTCTGACCAGCAAAAGCCGGTGCTGGCACTGGCCCGGAAAATGGACACGCTGCTCTCGGGCAGTGGCCCTTTATTATCGAGGATCAGTTATCTGTCCCGGGATTTGCAGCGGCTGGCTTCAGACCAGCATGCACTGGAAAAGAAACGGCAATTGCTCCACCAGCGCACTAATCAGCAGTTTTTAAATATGGAGCAAACGGTACAGCGTATGAACCGGAACCGCACTTATGTTGACACTATGTAAATATCATGGCGGCTCTCATGACGACTCTCATGGCGACTCTCATGAACTAACGTTCACCACCGGCAACAAGGGGCGTTTATGAAGTCTCCAGCGACAGAGTACACCCGGCATCAATACGGGCATAGAGCCCGAAAAGAGAGCATCTTCCAGCAGACCGCCTTGCTGTACCAATTGTTGCTGGATGACCTGGACCGCTGCCACAGCCACATCAACCGTGGTGACATTGCCGCCCGAGGAGAACAGATTCATCACGCCCTCTCTATTTTGATGGTGTTAAGAAACCAGGCCGCCGCCATGGTCGACAATCAGCAGGGGCACCCCCAGTCAGCCAGTGAACTGCCAGCCCGACTGCTTGAATTATATGACCACTGTCTGTCATGCCTGACATCCGTGATCGCTGAGAATGATATTGCTCCCCTGACTACGGCCAGGTCCATGATCGATACGGTCAAAGGAGCCTGGGATGAGTTGGCCTTACAGCAGGGGCTGATAGATGTCGGTGAAAAGTAATCCCTGGCAATACCCAAACCGCCATAAGCTGAAAGCCGGGTTTCCCGGATCACCTATATTGCGATGAATGAAACTGCATTTTCATCCTGAACAGAGAGCTATCTCTTATGAATATTGAGACAGTTGGCACAGAGGCTGACAGTGTAATCGATGCACTTCCAGCCTCGTCTATCCAGGAGGGGATAAGCGGGCAACTGCCGGTTGGGGATGAAGTGCCGAAGGGCGATGAGTTTCAGGCAATTCTGCAGCTGATGATTGAACCTTCCGGCCTGGTAAATCCTGTGAGTGTTTCGAGTTCGTCTTCTGGTCCTGATTTTATATCGACGATCAACACAACGGCTTTTGAGGACTCCGGGGAACCAGAAGGCTTGCCGACAATTAACGGGGCCATATCCGCAGATGCAGTAATTCCAACGGCATACTCTCAACCCGGATTGAATTCAAGTTCACAACACGTTCCTCCTGAGCAACCGGTTCAGAACCCAGCCCCTGCAGAAACCCTGACGGTTAAGCCTGTCCCTGAGGGGGAAGCGGATCTCCATAGCGTTCAGGCTGTGTTACCTGATATTCAGCAAACTATGGCGACCGGATCACTCCAGAAGTCTGCACAGCTTTCAATAGCACCCCTGCAAAAACGGATGCTATCGAGCCAGGAGGCTTCAACGCCAGAGTCAACCGTGGAGCCACCTGCCAATCAGGAAAGTCCGACAACGACACAGCCAGCTACAACTAATGTATCGGGTACACTGCTGAAAAGTTCGGAATACTCCACAGTCCGCCAACCGTCGTCCACCATTCAACCTGACGGGTTGACGGTAACAACCCCGGCAAAAAACTGTTTGATGTTTAGTGGCGATCGTCATGCCCGGGCCGTTGCCGAGTTTCCGGGACTGGGTTCAGTGCAAGTAGTTATGACCCGGAATAACAGCGAGGTCACAGTGAATCTTCAAGCCAGCAAACAGTCTCTGCCAACCCTGGAAAGCTGTTCCTCTGTGTTGCACCAACTGGTCAGCGACAGTATGCAACAGATGCAAATTCCCGGTAATGCCGTGAATAATCCATTGAACAGGGAAGAACCCGGTGGTTCTTCAGCAACAGAGTCTGGACTGAAAATAGCACTTTCATTAACCACCCCTGATCATTCCGGCTCAGACAGGGGAGGGCAGCATTCTTTGGCAGGAGAGTTGGCAGGAGAGCTGGCAGAGAGATCAGATGTTTCTGACAAACATGCAGATATTCTGGCCTCAGCACCCCAAACCTTACAGGAATACCGGTCATCCTTTGCGCTGTCGCGGTGCTCTGGTATGGCGCTTATTGATTTGCTTATTTAGCCCTTCTTTTTCAAGACATTGTTTAACAGTACTTTCCCATGAATATGAAGACTGACGACGATGACCGTACCATAAAGAACCGTGCCTGTGCCCAGTGGCCAGAAGCTCAGCGTGGCAAGGCTGATCGCCCCGTTCTTGTCCTGGCGGTCGTTGTCATGCTTGCTATTGCAGGAGGTGCAGCGTATTGGCTTTCAAGGGAGGATGACCATTCACTATCGTCAGCGTCCACCGCAGCTTTAACGGGACCTGCACATTATCTGTCGTTTAAAGATATGGTCGTCAACCTGGTGAATAATGAAACCTATGAACTCCATTACATGCAGTTATCCGTTTCTCTCATGACCCGAAATATCCAGTGCCTTGAACAACTGAAAAGTAATCAACCAGTCATTCTCAATGCCATGCTCGGGCAGCTGTCATCCTGGACATTCCAGGAGGTGATAGTCCCGGAAAAAAGGGAGGAATTACGGAACAAGCTGTTGGATACGGTTCATCACACGACAGGGCTATCGCTGATCAAGGGGGTTGAGGATGTCTTCATCACGAATATGGTGATTCAGTAATCACATGAACCAGTGCTACCAGGAGGCTGTCTGGAAAATTGACTGCCCTGCTGCAGGGGCAGCAAGACAGCCTCTTACCACTTAATGTAAACGTACCGGGTTTCCCATGCTATTGAGATTCACTGGCTTTGCCATCCTGTTTCTGAGTGTTTTTGGTGGGTTTGTCTTGGCTGGTGGCAGGCTGCTGTCACTGTGGCAACCACCTGAGATCATCATCATTCTCGGTGCAGCTGTCGGTGCTTTTGTGATTTCCAACCCGGTCACGGTCCAGAAAATGACCCTCACTCACCTGAAATACGTACTGATCAAAAATAAAGAGTTCGACAAAAACTTCTTTATGGATTTGCTGGCCCTGATGTTCCGCCTGATAGAAACCCGACAGCGAAAGGGCGTGAACGCCATTGAAGACGATATTGAAATGCCGGAAAGCAGTAAGCTGTTTCAGAGCTATCAGCGCATCATATCTCATCCACGACTGATCTATTTTATCACCGATAATTTACGGATTACCGGTATGGGCAGTATGCCCGGACATGCCTTTGAAGGTTTGATGGAAAGCGAGATAGAGACCCTTGAGGATGATCTGAAACGCCCGGCAAAATCCCTGCACAGTATTGCTGATGCCTGCCCCGGTTTTGGTATTGTGGCCGCCGTGATGGGCATCGTGGTGACGATGGGCGCGATGGATGGGCCGGTAGAACTGATTGGCGTCAAAATAGCAGCGGCTCTGGTGGGTACCTTTCTGGGCATATTGCTGTGCTATGGTGTTTTTGGCCCTCTGGCGGCAGCGCTGGAAAGTACCGAACAGAGTGAATTGCTGGCGTTTGAATGTGTCAAAATGACGTTGCTTGCCAGCCACTCAGGGCTGGCACCGATTACCGCTGTGGATTCCGGGCGACGGCTGCTTTATAAGGAGTTACGCCCTACATTCTCGGAAATGGAAGATATGTTGCAATCCCTGAAGGCTTCACTGTAATGGCCAAGTCTCCAGATAGCGAGCACATGATCGTTGTCCGCCGGGGGCGCGGTTCCGGTCACGATGGGCACCATGGCGGCAGCTGGAAAGTGGCTTTTGCCGATTTTGCCATGGCCATGAT
>NZ_JAHHPP010000264.1 GCF_024606265.1 Endozoicomonas sp. SESOKO1 | reverse complement strand
GCGCGCCTGCTTTGGGAGCAGGATGTCGGGAGTTCGAATCTCTCTACCCCGACCACCTTTTTTATTGGCCAGCATCATGCTGGCTTTTTTTTATATGTGTTTTCTGTCATCCTTGCCTTGGGGCAGCCCAGACAGACGCTATTCCTGGCCTGCCTTCTGAAAAAAGCATTTCAAGCCATCAATTGCTCTATTAAAGTCACTTCATTATCCGTCAATGGTGTCTGCAGACAATTCAGGTCCTGTTGCATGTGTTCTGCATCACTGGTTCCAGTCAAGACAATCATCCCCATTTTTAATGCGGCCTGAAAAATAACCTGTGGTCCGGTTAATCCGGTTCTGGCCATGATGGCCAGAAATTCAGGCTTTTCGAACAGTCGGGTGTTGGCTGTCAGTAAAGAGAACCCCTGGTAAAGAATGTCATGTCGATGGCATAGCTCCCGTATGTTCGCATCCCATCCGGTTCTGGCAAAGCAGCGGTTCTGCACCAGCATGGGTTTGATCGCTGCATGGTGGCTCAGGTACTCCAGCTGGTCGTGATTGACATTGCTGACCCCCAGAAGTTTGATATGGCCAGACCGGTAGAAGTCTTCCATTGCCTCCCAGACGGCAAGATCCCGGTCACTGAGTCCATGGGACCGGGATGGGCCATGCAGCAGATAAGCATCAAGATAATCCGTGTTCAAGTGCTCCAGTGATGAGAGGAAGGACTGCTCGACCTGGACTCTGGTATCGGCTTCAGGATTGTAGGGCAGGCGGTTGTCTTGCCCTTCAGCGTAGGTGAATTTAGTCTGCAGGTAGAGATCTTCACGGCACTTGCCACTGGTTTGGTAGAAGTTCTGCAACGCTTCCCCAACCCCTTCTTCAAAATAATGTTTGCGCTGGTTGGCAGTGTCTATTGCTGTGAAGCCGTTATTCAGGGCTTTCAGCGTCAGCTCTGACGTGGCTTGTTCTTTCCAGGCCGTGCCATAGATAAAACGGGGAGCATGGGTATCGTGAAGCGTAAATGGATTGTTTTCAGGCCCTTCGGTCATCTCCTTGCCTCCATTTGATTTTGTTGAGTGGAAAACATTGATCTGACACTCACCGCCCTATCGGGCGAGGGTTCTTGATCGCTCAAGAACGTTTCTGTTTCACCGTTCGTTGCCCAGAGAACAGCTTGGTTATCGCATAAAAGTTCCCGTAGTGAGAACTTTTACGGTGAC
>NZ_JAHHPP010000263.1 GCF_024606265.1 Endozoicomonas sp. SESOKO1 | reverse complement strand
GCATACAAAGGTTTGCTGCGCAAATCCGTAGTGCTGTAAAGCACAATCGCGACACCGATAATGGCAGTAATCAGTACCATGCTGGCGGACAGCAGGTCGGCGACAAAAACAATACCGAAGGGCGCCTGCCAATCGCCAAAGGCGGTCACCTGCAGGCCCTGGGTAATGACGCTATGGATTAGCAACAGGGCGACACACAGGTTAGCCAGGGCGCCGGACCAGCTGATCGGGGATGACAGGGTGCGGGTGCGAAAGCTGAAAGCACAGGCTGTGGCAGTCAGCAGCGGAATAAAAACAGGCAGAACCAGCAGCCAGTGGGTCATTGCTCGGTCTCCGCGTGTTGCATTTTGTCCATGTCGGCAGTGCCCAGTTCTTTGATGGCGCGATAGGCCAGTAATAAGGTGAATAACAACAGACCGAAACCGATCACGATGGCGGTCAGAATCAGCGCCTGTGGCAGCGGGTTTGCGTAACCGGCCGCCGGGAGCAGGGCATCACTGGCAATCAGCGGTGGATTACCGCGGGTTAATCGGCCAGCGACAAAAATGGCCAGGTTGATGGCGTTACTGACCAGAATCATGCCGAACAGAAAGCGCACGATATGACGCTCCAGCATCAGGAATACGCCGCAGGCCGTCATCAGGCCGACGACCAGACACCAGAGAAACTCCATTAACTTAACTCCTCTTCAACATTCAGCAGGATCATCAGTACTGATCCAATGACAGCGAGGTAAACGCCAACGTCAAATAACAGTGGGCTACCGACTTTGCCCAGCCACAGGCCGGAGAGAAAAGGCTGCCCGAAAAACAGGGGCAGCAGACCGGCAAACAGCGCTATTAATACGCCAGTGCCAGCTATAAGCCACCGGAGTCCCTGCTTTATTGGCCCTGGATTCCCTCGCTGGGTATTGATTTTGCCCTCCGCCTTGATGGCCTCAGCGTTTTGTTTGCCAGTTTAATCAGCGGCGTCGGGTTTCTGGTCCAGCTCTATGCCATCGCCTATATGA
>NZ_JAHHPP010000262.1 GCF_024606265.1 Endozoicomonas sp. SESOKO1 | reverse complement strand
GAATAAATAATACCCTTTAGTCGTATTTATCCATAGACTTGATTGCTTTTTCGTCTTAATTAAGATGTAAACGACAGTTTCTCAGTGAAAGTGCAGGCGTCAGAAGAAATAGAGATTAAGGAGCAACCGACAGCTTCAGGTGCTCCTTTAATAGGGCAGGTATAAGGGGCAGGTAATGGGGCAAGATTACTCCACTTTCTTTTCGGGATCAGATGTATTCCGAAGCCGGGCTTCCAGGGAAGCGAGAATACTTCTGGCTAAACGACCAATACCGGGCTTGTGATCATCAGCAAAAGGTATTGGACGACAGAGTGCCAAAGCCCTGAGCCCGACGCGGGCGGAATAGATACCGACGCCAACCCCGCTGGCAGCCTGTGAGCTGACCACGCCCAGTAACCGGTTGGAAGTAAAGTCTGCCAACTGGTCAGACAGCAGTTCGGTAGCACCAGCCAGCGCCATCTGTTCCAGGACCATGGTTAGCAGATGGGTACGAGCCGGCAATGACGGTCTGACGCCGTATATCTGACAGATCTCATCAAGCATCCGGATACTGCGCCAAACGGCTAGCAACATATCAACAGCGGTAAATGGGCTGAGCGCCACCATCAAGGCAACTTGCTGACTATGTTGTGAAATGCGGCCAAGTGCCTGCTGATCCAGTTCCTGGAAAAAATGACGATCCAGATAAGCCAGTAGCTGGCTGTCATCACTGTAATCAGGCACCTCAGACAACACCTGCTCAAGTAACACCTGCTGAGGCTTACCCTGGTAGAGTTTGCTCAGTTGCCCTGGCCAGTGGCTTTTTAACACTGTCGTTCTCTGGTCTCGAAACTGTGCAGCCTGCTCCTGCAGTTTGCTGATCTGTCTGAAATCCTGTTGATACAGGAAGAACTCCACCACGGCTTTAACGACAATGACCGCCAGTGACAAAAAAAGCACGAAAAACAGTAAGGCTAATGACCAGTGCAGTTGATAGAGAAAAAGCCCCAGCTCAACCGTTTGCCACAGCACGACGATCAACAGCAGAGTCAGCAGCCCATAAAACGCCGACCTCAGGAAACGCAGCGGTTTAACCGCCAGTTCAGGCCCCTGCAACGCCCGATCCTGAAAACCATCACTGATTGATTCAGGTGTACCCGGGGATTGCCCTGGTTCCAGGGGAATAAAGTAAGGGTCGTGGTTGCTGCTCATGAAAACCGGTCTCCCAGCAGATCGTTAAGAATGCTATCCAGACGGATATGGGGCAGTCGGCCACCAGCGATCAACTGCAGCCCCTCTGGCGGCATCAATCGGCGCAGCTGCCACTGGCCCAGTGCCTGCCAGTCGTCCATCGCCGGAATCTGTTCAGGAATATCCGGGTGCAGTAACACTCCTGGCCCCTGCTCAGTCACCCCCTGCAGTGCCTGGCGCCCCTGATAGTCTACATACGTCGTTGAGCGAACCGCTGCAACCGCCTCACAGCGGACATCAACAGCATTGAACGCCGCTCTGCGCCTTGCCTCCTGCACCAGGTTTGCGGTCAGCCCTCTCACTGCTTCATGCTGGTCAGGCAACACCTGGTCAATTTTACTGGCGGCAAAAACCACCCGGTCGATTCGTGGCTGAACCAATCGCCGGAGCAGGCTGTTGCGCCCATAATCAAAACTTTGCAGTACCTGTGTCAACGAAAAGCGAAGATCATCGAACGCTTCCTGGCCACTGTTTAACGATTTGAGCAGATCCACCAGCACCAGCTGTCGATCTACCTTCTGAAAGGTATTTCGATAAAAGGGTTTCACCCGGTTTTCCAGGTATCGCTGATAATGTCTTTCACACACTTTGAATAAAGCGCTGTCAGCAGCCTTTCCCAACTGATCTTCTGAACGGCCAGTGATCGAAAGCAGCGGGATAAACGGCAGTTTACTTTCATCATCTGAAGGCGAGGCATGCAGCCAGCGTCCGGGCTGGATCATGGTCAGGCCAGCTTGCTGGCAAGCTTTGATAAAGGTCAGTTGTTCCTGCCACAGTACCTGCAGTTCCAGCTCGGAAATGGTCCCGAAAGGATCAATAGACTCCAGCTTTTCAATAAAACTCCGGCCAATAGACAGGCGCATGGCACTGTTAAAAAGGGAGCGACATTGAACGCACCAGGCGCGGTAATCCATAGCCAGTAACGGCAGATCCAGTAACCACTCTCCTGGATAGTCACGAATCTCCAGATAAAGACGACTGATTCCTGGTTTTCCCCGGCGAAATAACCCGGGCGGATGACGAAACTTGATCTCCAGCAGGCAGCCGGATTCATCCCTTGTCGCTTCCGGCCACCGCCCTCTCGATAAAGCGTCAATCCCCCGCTGATAGGGAAAAAGTGTGTCACCATCCAGAACAGACAGCTTTACCCCCAATAAGCGATCCTGCAAAACCGGTGGGAAGGCCGCCAGAAGAGCGTCAGGATAATGCTGTAACTGATGAATAAGACTGGTAATCAGGGTGGTCTTGCCACTGCCGCTGAAACCGGTCACCCCAAGGGTAATGCGCCGGTTAAGCAGCCGGTCGACGCCATTTTCCAATGAACTGGCCGCAGACCTGGCAAAACCCACCGCTTTATCCTGCCCCATCAGCAAGGACTCCTTAACCTTATTCTTTATCGGTTTCATCGCACTATTTTTATCCAGCTTCATCCAGCTACATCCAGCTTCATCCAGACCAGTAGATCATCGCAACTGCCACGTCTGTGATGATGCCAGAAAGCCATTGGCATAGACCATCGTTTCTATGTATTAAAATCATTGGGATTATGGTAATAGTGCTTCTTTATGGATGGTTGATATAAATATTGAATGGTTTGTGTTACGTAGGAACTTTTATAATAAAGAGTAGTCCTAAGCATTAATTCAGCAACTCAACAATTCAATGGGTCCCTTTATCAGCCTGCCTCCATTCGATATTGCTTTTGCCGATCTTTACTCCGGTTCGTCTGGTTTAATAGAAAAAACGTGTCAATTTGATGCCAGCAGACAAACCTCAACATATCAGGGAATGACGGTTCAGACACTGAACACCTCTTTTCCCGGTTACCATAACCAATCGGATATAGTCAAAAACAACCCTGCTTCTCTTAATTTATTGAATAA
>NZ_JAHHPP010000261.1 GCF_024606265.1 Endozoicomonas sp. SESOKO1 | reverse complement strand
CCAGATCGCGGAGTATGGCTTCTCCCTGTTCAACACCGGACGAGGCATATTTTTTCCCCAGTATGGTGCGTACTCCAGGCTGGTGGCTGCGCTCACGAAACAGAAATCCGTGGTCTTTTGATTGACCGGAAATATCGACACTCCAGCCGGTGATGGCCCCGGCCAGTTCCTGAATATCGTCCAATTGATAACCGCCATTGATCCCCAGTGTGTGTAACTCAAGAATTTCCCGGGCCAGGTTTTCATTGATTCCTTTGTCAGGCTTATTCCGTTTTCTTAAGGCAACGGCCTGTTTTGAGTCAGGGCCAATGGATTTATCGTTATCGAGATAAACGAGCATGGCAGGATGCTGTTCTACGGCGACCAACATCTCGGCAAAAGAGCCCTGTAGATTGGGGGCAATGGCCTCACGCTCCAGCGTCGGTGCCAATGAGGTCATTATTCCCCCCTGGGCAGTGACACTGAAATGGTTGGAAAAAAAGTCAAGCAGGCGCCAGCTGAAGGAGTGTGTACTGTCAATGGCGCGGCTCAGATTGTCATAACAGAAACGGAAATAATTTTTCCGGCTGTCGTTTGTCGCCATATTATTGTTATCAGATGCTGATTCCCGGTTTGCTGCAGAAGCTTTTTGCGCTCTGAAGCTGTGGTACTGTCTGATCACCGTGGCGCTATCGGGCAGGGACAAGTCAAATTGAGGCGTGATCAACTGTTGCAGCAGCCAGTCCCGGGGGGCTGACTGTGCTAACTTGATTTCCCCCCGCCTGGCTCCCAGGCCAAAACGATTGCTGGCAATCACTGCCTGTTGGTTATTCATATCGGTTTTCTATCCTGATAGTACTTATGCTTGCTTACTGGCTGATCGCATACTGTCTGCTGCAATGTTTCATTGTCTGCACAAGATGGATAACATGGACAAAAAGCGTTCCTGATATCATCCATTATCAGATAAAGGCTGGGCAATAACAGTAAAGTAATCGCCGTCGCAAAAACAATACCAAAACCCAGGGATATGGCCATGGGGATCATCAATGCTGCCTGACGGGAAGGCTCCAGGATCATCGGTGCCAGACCGCCAAACGTGGTCAGGGTGGTTAAGATAATGGGTCTGAAGCGTCGCCGACAGGCAGCCACCAGGGCGCTGACGGTATCCAACCCGGAACTTTTCTGTTTATTGGTTTCGGTCACTATCAATAAACTGTCGTTAATGACCACGCCGCTCAGTGCCAGGGCGCCCAGAAGACTGACGACGCTCATTGAATAACCCAGCAATATATGGCCTGCGACTGCACCGATCAGTCCATAAGG
>NZ_JAHHPP010000260.1 GCF_024606265.1 Endozoicomonas sp. SESOKO1 | reverse complement strand
TGCCGCCTGCGGGACACGCCAATCTTTACCTTCGTCAATAAAATGGACCGTGAAGTCCGTGACCAGATTGAAGTACTGGATGAAATTGAAGACATTCTCAACATTCAGTGTGCCCCTGTCACCTGGCCTATCGGCATGGGGAAACATTTCAAAGGGGTTTATAACCTCTATACCGATACCATTCATGTGTTCAAACCCGGGCAGGCCAGTGTGGTTCCTGAAGATATCCGGATCAAAGGCCTGGAATCAGCAGAAGCCAGAACCCTGCTGGGCGATCTCCATGAGGATTTACTGGAGGAAATTGAGCTGGTGAGAGGCGCCAGCCATGAGTTTGACCTGGAAGCATACCTTGCCGGTCGGATGACTCCGGTCTTCTTTGGTACCGCACTGGCCAACTTCGGCGTCCGGGAAATGCTGGATGACTTTGTCAAGTGGGCGCCATCCCCCATGCCCCGGGAAACCAGCGAGCGCATGGTGGTTGCCAATGAAGAGAACTTCTCAGGGTTCGTCTTTAAAATCCAGGCCAATATGGACCCCAAACACCGTGACCGCATTGCCTTCCTGAGAATATGTTCCGGCAAATACACCCGAAATATGAAGATGAAACATGTCCGTATCGGCAAGGATGTAAAAATCGCCGATGCGGTAACCTTCCTGGCGGGTGACCGTTCTCACGTGGATGAAGCGATCTCCGGTGATATTATCGGTCTGCACAACCACGGGACGATCCAGATTGGTGACACCTTTACCCAGGGCGAAATGCTGAAGTTTATGGGCATTCCTCACTTTGCTCCCGAACTGTTCCGCCGAGTCCGCCTGAAAGACCCATTGAAGCTGAAACAGCTGCAAAAAGGGCTGCAACAGCTCTCAGAAGAAGGTGCTACCCAGCTATTCATGCCAGTGAATAATAACGACCTGATCCTTGGGGCGGTCGGTGTACTGCAGTTTGATGTGGTCATGCGTCGGCTCAAGGATGAATACAAAGTGGAAGCAATCTACGAGCCGGTTAATGTTAATACCGCGCGCTGGATTGACTGCAGTGACCCGAAAAAGCTGGAAGAGTTCAAGCGTAAGTGCGCTGACAACCTGGCTATGGATGGTGGTGGCCATCTGACCTATCTGGCTCCCACCCGGGTTAACCTTTCCCTGTCTGAAGAGCGATACCCGGATGTGACCTTCCGAACCACCCGGGAGCATTGATCGCAACCAATAATTGCGGATATAAAATGACAGGCAGAAAAGTTTTGACTGCCTGTCATTTTAATTAGTTCCATCGTTCAACTTTATTGTCTATCTCGCCTGCATTTATTCCGTTTCTGACTAATACCGATACTGCAGGACCAAAAAATATTGTCTAATCTGAAATCTCCTTTGTTTCTGGTATTTCTATGAGTGATGCAGTCTCGACCAAATCCGACACCTCAACAGGTGTACGCCAAATCGTAGAGCCGTTAGCCCTTCTTGTCCTGGCAGGGCTTGTGTTTGGCTATCTCGGCCAGACCATGGGTGTTACCCACATGTTCAACACCCTCTTCAATACCGCACATCAGCTTTTGTTAAACACCGTATTGTTCCTGATGGGGATCACCGTATTGACCGGTGCCGCAGGCCGCCTGCTGATGGAGTTTCATGTCATTTCCCTGGTTGAACGGCTGCTGGTGCCGCTAATGAGGCCCGTTTTCAATCTTCCCGGCCGTGCTGCCATGGCCGCCATGATGACCTTTTTCTCAGATAACCCGGCCATCATCGGCCTGGCAAAAGACAGGCGTTTCAACCACTCCTTTAAAGTGACCGAAATCATCTCACTGACCAATTTCGGCACCTCGTTTGGTATGGGACTCATTGTCATCACCTTTATGGCCACCCTGCAGAATAATGAGACGGGTGCTACCTATTTCCTGCCTGCCATGATCGGCCTGGGCGGTGCCCTTATTGGAGCTATCATCTCCACGCGCCTGATGCAGCGTTTTATCCGGAATGACTCCCGGCTTCATGAGCTCAGTATTAAAGATACCCACAGTGAACTTCTGGATGACCACAGTTCTACAGACCCTGTCTGGTTGAGATTCCTCAATGCCCTGCTGGACGGCGGTAAAGGCGGCGTCAAAATGGGGGTAGCAATCATTCCCGGGGTGTTAATCATCAGTACGTTTGTTATGGTGCTGACGTTTGATGCACCGGTAACCGGCTACACGGGTGGCGCGTTTGAAGGGGTTGCTCTACTGCCAAAACTGGCCAACCATGCTACCTGGCTGTTTGAGTTGCTGTTTGGATTTGACCATGCCGAACTGGTTGCATTCCCCATTACCTCGCTGGGCGCTGTTGGTGCCGCCATGTCACTGGTTCCAAACTTTATCAGTCAGGGCATCATTGGTGGCAGTGACATTGCGGTGTTTACCGCTATGGGCATGTGCTGGAGCGGCTACCTGAGTACGCATACGGCCATGCTGGACTCCCTTGGCTTCCGCCAGCTGACCTCTAAAGCCATTCTGGCTCACACGATTGGCGGTATTTGTGCCGGCATCGCTGCCCGTTATCTTTATCTGCTGATAAGTCTTTTTACTGGATAAAACCCGTAACTAACAATCAACTCATTTTATGGGTTGATTGTTCTTCATTTCGTCTGGGACCGGAAAAAACAGTATCCGCAACATCCCTCTCCAATCGCGATCAAATGACTCAAACGAAGGTCTAACGGTCAAATATCATTTCCAGAGCCATAGTTAAAGATTCTAAAGATATAAC
>NZ_JAHHPP010000259.1 GCF_024606265.1 Endozoicomonas sp. SESOKO1 | reverse complement strand
TTCTCCCACAGGGGACTTTCACCCCATCAGTTCATGCCCATGCCGGGCGTACCAAAAAATTCCAGCGGACACTCGCTCCGCTCGTGCCGCTGAATTTGGCGGTAGCCGTTCTATCTCAACAGTCTACGGCATGACGATCAGAACTCATGCAGATATAATGTGAGAAATTCCAACACAACCCTTGAGATACACAAATGACAGCGGCAAAAGATACAGTTTGGGGAATGAGTCCTAATCGTGGGATGGCCAAGCAACTTGCCGTTCGGGATATTCCTTCTCTGGTTTATGATGCAGTAAATCTTGAAGGGGTCGCAATGACCTTACCAGAAGTTCAGACGTTATTAGACGGAATCACAGTTGGTGGTCACAAAATCAGCGATCAGAATATGGCTTTGAACCAGGCTGCTGCATGGAAACATCTGTTTTCTCTTGTCTCTGATGATAAGTTCTCTTTTTCAAAGGACGTTGCGTTATCTATTCATAGCATTGCAGGAAAAGAGGAAGCCCTGGAGTGGGGGGCTTTTCGCACTGGCAATGTAACGATTAGCGGATCTGAGTACGAACCTCCTTCTCCTAAAGACCTTGATCATGCCTGGGAAGAGATTGAGTCTGAAATTGTTGCTTGTAACGATGTTTATGATCTGGCAATTACTGCTTTTCTGAGAATGGCAAGAGCACAGTTTTTCTGGGATGTGAACAAGCGCATGGGGCGGTTCATGATGAATGGTATTCTGCTTACTTATGGGTTTCCAATCATCAATGTGCCAGCAAAGCGACAGAAAGAGTTTAATCAGTTGATGCTGGATTTTTATACGACAGCAGAAATGACTGAGATGAATAAGTTTTTGAGATCGTGCACTCACGAAAAAATCATAGAGAACTTCCAAACGAACGGCTAAATCGGGTAGCGGGAGGTCTCTAACCTCCAGCCCCCACACCACCGCACATGCGGGTCCGCATACGGCGGTTCACCGAGGAGTGCTGGCCAAGTCAGAACAAACTGGCACGGATTATTGGTGTCAGCCACACAACGGTTTTGCAATCAAAGGGAATTCAGAAATTATTTTTTTATCCATCGTGAATAGCTCTATTCCAAGATTCATTGCCAGGGAAACATATTCACAGTCGTATGCTGAACAATTACTCTGATTTACAAGGGAGAGAACACTCAGAGATTTAATGTCGTATTCATTGCCAGACATTAATATTTCAGCTTCGTTTTGTATTTCAAGAGCCTTATCGTAAGTGATGAGTTCTTTTCTAAGGTACAAGGCCAAAACATTTCTGAATTCACTTCGCCAAAGATGAGGAGCAACCCACATGGGGTCATTCTCAAGGAGTTTTTCCGCATGAGGGGTATATTGTGTTGGCAGGTATAAATAAACAAGTATGTTAGTATCGACAACAATCATGATCTGCCTTCATTAATTGCGCTTTGGATATCGTCAGCATCAACCCGATTGGCCTCAATTCCATGACGCAACTCTCTGGCACGCCGCAAATGCTCAGAAGGGGATACTCGCTTTGGCAGGAGAATTTGCTCAAGGCAATGAATGAGTTCACTATTTATACTTCTGTGGTGGGCAGACGCGGCCTCTTTAAGTCTGTTATAAAGTGTTTCAGGTATATTTTTAACGGTAAGTGATGGCATTTGTGTAATCCTCAGGAAATTGCGATGGTTCCATTATGGTTGCAAAATGCCATTCGGTCAAACCACGCACCTAACGAATAAAGCTTCGCTACGGTATCGGGTTAAGGATGCCAGGCACTTTCTGGTACAAGTAGGGATCAAACCGACTTGTCGGCAGAAAAGTCATGATTGGTAATCATAAGTTAAGTGGGTAAGCTATATTGCTACTGATCATAATTATTGAATGTTTAAGAATTGCAAGGGGCAGAATATGCAGGTAGCAGCAAGGCCATTGATGCGGACTTTATTGAAGAGCCAAATACATGATAAAAGTATTAATCTCACCTTCAGGGGTAGTTTTTGTAGTCGGGAGATTAGTCTAACACCATTTAGAGGATTGGGGAGACGAACGCTTTTAATTTCTAACCAGGGAATGCCTTATTCGCAACCGCTGAAAATTTCCAGGCAATGTAGAGTCATTGATCGATATACAAATACAATTTCCTCCAGGGATAGATGTCCAGTTGGCAAAGAGTGTCCAGAGGAGAGCGGTGATCAAAGAGAATATAAAACCGATGTTGTTGAACCTCGATATTCTAAGGTTTGTGTTGAGGAAAAAAGAATAATGAAAAGTATTGATATGAGAATAGAAGAGAACCGTCTGGAAACATTCAAACCCTTCGATTCATTTGAAAAAGGCAGGTCAGACGAATATATTGAATCCTGGTTTACTCACAAGCCAGAGGATTATGCAAAAAATGGTTTTTTTATTGAATTGATTTCAAACACCCCGGAGTACCAAATCATATGCGCCTTCTGTAAAGGTGTAGTTGTATGTACAATTGATGGGGAAAATTATTTTAAAGCGGGAATAAATATTGAACAACAGCATATTGATAGGTTTCCCTGGTGCCAAATGGCCCGAGCAAAAGCTGATTTTTTGAAACTTACACCAGACCATAAAAATTTGATGAGGCTCGAAGAAGGAGGCGTGAAGGAAATGCAAAAAATCCTCGACAAATATCGTATTGTTATGAAAGTTTCAAAAGAATTCAAAGGGACCTTGTGGGATCTGATGCAAGAATATGAAGAGGTATCTTTCGGCAATAATATTAATTTTTCAGAAAATCTGTTTTCCATGAATAAGGAAATCTTTTGGAATCGACTATACCCAATGAAAAATTGATTTTAATATGGTGGAACCTGATCTTTAAGTCTTTCAATGAAACAAACGGTGATTATGGTGGAAAATCACCAGTTTCTTTCTTACGTTGATGATTGATAGCTGGGACAGTTTGTTTAAAGCGATTGCCCATGGTGCAAAAGCACAGAAGATAGCTTTTGACACGTCATGATTTACAAAATAGCCAGAACTTTTCAGTGTAGTGATAGTTATTTCCCGTAGCAGGACGAGCTGCGGCCTATCTATTTTTTCTGAAATTATGAATACACCGGTTTTCAGGTTAGGCCTTCTGACGTGTATTCGTCGGGAGTCATTGGCTATTTGGCTTCGGTACTTACATTTTTGCTTACACAATCTCAATTCGTTTTCGTATAATGCACAGCAATGCTTATTCTGTCACTGATTCCCCGTTGTATGCTGAGGGTAATAAATGAGAATGATCTTATTGGTTCTGCTAGTAGTGAGTCCCAATATTTTTGCTCAGAAGTTCTTGAGCTTTGACGCATTGGTAGGAAAGGAGTTAATGGTTGATAACCACTGGGCTGGAGAATCATTTATGTTAGAGCGCTCTAATGAAAAGTTCAGTGTATGTCATACCATTTTCGGCTCCGGTGTGCCGGTGACTTCAAGAACTTCTTATCCAGTCTATCCGTTAAGTGAGCGTAAAATTGGTTTCTCAATTTCTCCTGAAAAAGAGAGCGATAAATTTGAATTCACCTTTGCCCTGACACAACAAGGGGAGCTGGAAATGTTTCATGAAGGCTATAAGCTGGCACCGTACACGGTAATAAACAAATAGATCAGGATAATCGAGGAAAATAAGTGACAGGTCTGTGCATAAACGATTCAAGGTTGATCAGGCACAATCCGCCAGAATGTCATCACCTCTTTATCGTTGCGATATACCCTGGTTTGTAAAGAGCGGCTGCAGGGGCTGAACTCAAAATCTCTGATCTGCCCATCCGGCCGCCACCGGTTTTTTTCCTGCCAGGATCCATCGCTGGCCAACCCCAGAAGCAACATGGAGCCTCCGGCGACCAGCGAGGCAAGCAGGCAGCCCTGCCGGTTAAAGCATACCTCCTTTATGGGCTGGTTAATTTGTTGCCGCAACCATTGCCCGGTCAGCGTGTACTGATAGATATCCGTGCTTTCTGATTCACCTCTGCAAATCAGTGTATTGCCCCGGGGGCTGCATTTCAGCAGGGAGCTGGAACTCAGTGTCTGTGCGCACTCCCACTGCCCTGAGTCACGACGTTGCCAGATACAGGCTCTCAGTTTATCGTCGTCTGCATCCAGCGACGATGCAGCCATCATAAAATACAGCCGCCGGGAATCCATGGAAAACTGAATGTCTGGCAACTTCAGGAGTACTTGCCCGGCTTCCTCGTTATAAGCCCGGTCCTGCATAACCGGCGACCAGCGGTGGTCGTCGCCCAGGCCCCAGATGTCGAAGCCAGTGATCGTGGTGACAACCAGTAGCCTGCCATCAGGGCTAAAAGCGGCGCAGAGCAAAAAGCAGTGGCCTGGGTCATTGTGTTTTTTGGTAATAGTTAGCCTGTGTGACCACTGGCGGTTCGGGCCAAGCCCGGCAACTTTGACACAAAACTCTTTTTCAGTGCCCGCAATGGACTCATCAAATATCCCGACATCATCAGACCACAGGGCAAAATGGCGGCTATCGGGGCTGAATGCCATATCAAACTCCATGCCAAACAGTCGGTATTCTTCCGACTCTGCCTGGCTGGCCAGAGCACCATTGCTACCCGGCCCAAAGGCCATTGAACTGCTGCACGACCATAATCCATCAGCATCCCGGGCTAAGAAAAAGACTTCAGCACCATCGAACAGGACAAGAAATCGGCTATCCGGACTGAAACAGATTTCATGGTTATCACCCCAGCTTAAATCGTTATTATGCCGCCAGTTGCCATCAGTTTCGCAACACAGGATGACTCCTCCCGATTCATAGTCAATACATACCAGTGACTTGCCATCGTCCGAAAGGATCATTTCATTTATACGCGGGTGTGCGAAGTGGGGGTAGACGTCGACAGCAGTCATTTGCTGCGCCTCGGACCAGAGGCCGGAATCACTGCGCTTGAAGACAGACAGCAAATGTTCGTGGCCGCTAAACTCTGTGCCTTCTGCCGGTGGTTCACCGGACAACCGGTCATAGGGTAGAAACAGAATATTTCCCCCATGCTGGTTGTGGATGTTTATCTCAGTGGTGTACTCCATCGATAACTCCCGGCCCCAGTTGCCGCTGTTGTCCGGAGCCCAGATATGGATGGCTCTGGCCCGGCCGTCTTCATTGATCAGGCGGTTGTGGTTGGCATTCAGGAAAAAAGACGAAACCACCGGTACAAACTCCATGCACCCCGACGCAGCCAGGGTGACCGATGGCGCATTGATCATTTGCTGGCAGAAATGGTTGGTATAATGGGCACAAAGCGCTTCCTGCTTGCACTGGACAGGGTAGCAGGGGCTGAAAACGGAAGGCACTGTCCTGAGGTGGTGCAACAGTTGCGGGTTGGCACTGACCATCACCTGGTAAAATTGCTGCTCTGCCTTTGGCAGGGATAAAAAGTACCGGTTGTAATTGTGGAGCTCGCTTACCGACAGCCCACATTTATCGTGGATAACAGTGCGAACCCTGCGGGACACCAGCTCCAGGTTAGCCAGATCCTGTATCGAAAGATAACTTAACAGGTTAGCCAGTAAATCCCCCGACATTGAACGAATATACCGGCCAAAGTCACTGGCCGGAAAGTCAACACGACTTTGTGGCTCCTGATGAACATGGCAGGTTTTGAGTTGTTTGACGATGGGGTACATAAACATGCCTTTCGACTCACCTGGAAACAGGAAAAATCAGAATAGTAGAGCCTGCGGATCATTTAAACCGGAAAGAGTGATTTTGGGCAGGCTCCTTGCATGAATATCATGAAACAGGTATGCAGCAAGAGTACGGAACACCTGACCACCCCGTGGAATAAATTCGGTAATATCCCTGTCCTCAAGATAACCGGTGGGGAGATTTCCATCAGTCAGGGATAACGGTGTGAAGCATAAGAAATAAAGATTCCAGCTTATCTTTAACGAACCTTGCGAAATTCTCCATCCATAGCGGCATTGCGTAGCTTTGCCGT
>NZ_JAHHPP010000258.1 GCF_024606265.1 Endozoicomonas sp. SESOKO1 | reverse complement strand
ATGAAGATGTGGTCACCTGATGAAGAGTGGCAGCATGTCTTCTGGGCTCCGGAAAACTTCCCGGAAAGCTTTATTGCCCAGTGGGAAATGCAGAACCTGCATACCGAAGCAGGCCTGACCATTGTCTTCTTTGCCGCTACCGGCCCCAATGGTGAAGATGTGATGGATCCCTCGCTGCCAGAGCGGGATGGTACTTTCTCATTTTATAACAATGATGTTCTGAGCAACTACCACATCTCCTACTACGCCAATAATCCGGAAAATGCCAAGCGTCCCCAGAGCCACCTGCGCAAAAATAGCGGCAAGCATGTGGTTGCCAAAGGCCCAATCGGTATTGAGCATCACTCAACAGCTGTTCATCAGGTCACCCTGATGAAAAACAAAAACAATATAGTTCTCTATGTCGATGACCGGGAGATCATCAACTGGACTGATGATGGCTCCATTAATGGTAAAGTCTATGGCGCTGGCCGGATTGCCCTGAGGCAGATGGAATGGAGCGTATTCCGCTACCGCAATTTCCGTGTCTGGTCTGTTGCGGAAAAAAGCGAAGACCCTGTTAAATGATGATCAGGAAAGCATTATTGATTGGCTGCAGCGCATTCCTTATGGCTGCAGGCTCTGCACAGGCTGATTCTCCAGAAAAGCTGCCTGATAACCTGACACTGGCAGCACACCTCTATTCCGATAAGTTTGATACGTCACTGGACCAGTGGGTTATTGAACAGCTGCCTGCCAGCAGTACCACGCTGCTCAATGGCCAGATGGATATTGATGATGCCGGTGGTACCACTGTCTGGTTCAGGGAAAAGCTGCAGGCACCGGTGATGGTGGAGTTCGATGCCACCATGGTAATGGCCGGTGGCCCCAATGACCGCGGTAGTGACCTGAACTTTTTCTGGATGGCCACTGATCCAGCATCACCCGACTTCTTTGCCAGAAGTAAAGAGCGGGGTGGGGACATGCGTAAATACGACAGTATGAGTCTTTACTATGTAGGCTATGGTGCTAATGATAATACGACAACCCGCATGCGCCGTTATCCAGGTGATGGCACCCGCCCGCTGATGCCAGAGCACGACCTCAGCGGCGAGTCCTACCGGAACAAAATCAACACTCCGATGAAAATACGCCTGGTTCATGATGGAGTTCGCTGGAAAATGTGGCGTGATGAGGTGCTGGTCTATGACATCTTGGATGAACAGCCTTTCGTCGATGGCTACTTTGGCTTCCGTACCTGGAAGAGTCATATGCAGATCGACAACTTCAGGGTCTACCGGGTAAAGCCGGCACTGGAAAAAAAAGTATTACCACCAGCGCAAGAACTTGCGGATTACAAACGACAGATTGCTGGTTTTGAAACGTTTGCCAATAACAATAAAAAGCGGATGTCCTGGCAACAGGGCCCGACCATGCTGGGTATTAACGCTGCCTATCTGGCCACGGGTGACCTGTCACTGTTTGACCAGTCGCTTCGCTTGAGTGATGAGCTGCTGGCTCGTCGGAATGACCCGGAAAAGGGCGATATTGTTTACACTGCGGGTAAGCGGGCACGGGTCTGGCCAACCATCAGTAAGCAATACATCGCCAAAGGAAGACAGCAGCCATTTACCAATACCATTTTGACCGCCATGATCCTCCAGCCTATTGCTGAAAATGCGCGAATCATTATGGAAACACCAGCACTTTGGGACAAAAGTATTCCTTTTGGTGAGCAGTATCTCGCTGATTCCGGAACAACCTATGGAGAAAAAGCGGCATTCTATCTTCAGGAAATCGAGAAGACATTGAATGACTTTATTTTTCCAGACTGGTACGAGGCAAAGACCAATCTGTTGAAAACCCCGGATACCAGGGAAATGAGAGAAATTGAGCCGGACCTGGCTGGCCGCTATCCAGCCTGGAACCGTTCACTGGCCATGATGCAGGTTCTGGATGATCTGGCCCGCACACGCCAACTGATGGACGACACCTCCGACCGGGTGGCATTCTATCAGTCCATGGTACAGAGCCAGCTGGATTTCTTCTTTGATGATATCGAGATCTACACACAGAATGGCAAGACATACTATTACTGGTATTACGCGCCTGCTGACCGGGACAGCCGACAGGAAGACAGCAGCCATGGACGACTGGACCTGCAGATTCTTACCAGACTCTATAACAACGGCGATAACCCCTACGGTCTTACCCGTGAGAAAATGCAGCCATTTGTGGACACTTTTCTCGATATTATGCTGACCGGTAATGACAGTGAGGTCACTGCCTTTATCAAAGGCAGCAATGCCGATTTTCGTGAAGCTGGCTCATCCTCCAAGGCTAAAAAGAACAAGGCTGCCGGGCCTTTCATCGTCCTTGGCTGGGCTGGTAATGAGGTAATGGAGGTTGCCGAAAAAACACTGGCCAAAAATCTGTCCCTGAGCTGGACCCCATGGCTCTGGTACTACAGAAACCATAACGCCAGTTTGCAGGGATAATCACACGGCTCTTTTCTACATCCCTGGCCTGTTGCCGCAGCCGGGGAGTGAACTTTACCACTTTGGACATCTCCAGTTATGAAACTCAATGTACTCCCTCTGGCCATTGGCTCGGCGCTGATGATCAGCTTGCCTGTCATGGCTTACGGAGATCTGCCTGAGGCAGCAGCAACAACCGGAAACCTGTCTTCTATCTGGCAGGTGTGGGTAGATTCCAGGGCCGCAGGCTCAGACTTGATGGCCCCTGATTTCACCAGCAACCAACAGCCGGTTATCAGCAATTTCTCCTACGCCGGGTATCATCAAAATGAGCGACCACTGCCAACGCTGTCTCACCCATCCAACTGCAGCTCTGCAGCAACGGTTGACCCTGCCACGGGTTATACCATTTTTGATGTGACTGAGTATGGCGCTGTCCCCAATGACGGCAAAAGTGATAAAGCCGCTGTTCGAAAGGCCGTTCAAACGGCTGAGAAGGCTATCAGACAGGGTACCGCAAAAGGTGCGGTACTGCTGTTTCCAGCAGGCCGTTTCCGGATGAATGAGCCATCGGATATGGCATTGATTGATCCTGAAAGCACTGAGTCACTGGGCAGCCAGAGTATCAGGGTAACAGAGGGTCACTTCATCCTGAGGGGCTGTGGCAACAAAACCGAGCTGTATATGGATCAGCCTCACCTGCAGACAGATCCGAAGAAGCTCTATTCAATTCCAAGGCTCTTCAGCCTAGGAGAGGGCCGTCGTGAAAAGGTTGGCACCATTACACAACCAGTAACCGGTGGTACCAGCAGACAGCTTCAGGTTACTGGCACAGAACGTCTGAAGACAGGCGACTGGATCGAGATCTTTGCCAAAGTTACTAATTCGGAACACATTCAGGAACATATGGGACCTTACCGTATTGAGCCTGGTATGACGAAACTGCAGCAGGGTCTTGAGCTTCGGGAGATTCATCAGATCACGGCCATCAATGGTCATACACTGACACTGGCCGCCCCGGTACAGGTTAATATCTACCCTGACGATAAATGGACCGTCTACCGCAGTGACCGGACCGAAGAGATAGGCCTGGAAGATCTGGCCTTCCGGGGGAACTGGAAGGAGAAGTTCAAACACCACAAGTCAGCTATACACGACAGTGGATGGGGCTTTGTTGAAATCAGACAATCTGCCAACAGCTGGGTAAAAAATGTCACCTTTACGGACTTTAACCAGGGACTGCTGCTGACCGACACCGTCAACTCTACGGTGATGGATATCAGCTTCCATGGTAATCCGGGGCACCTGTCCCTGCAGTTTCTGAATTCCTTTAATAACCTGAGTATGAATGTTCGGGATGAGGCCGATACCTGGCACTCACCGGGCTTTTCTCACTACTCTTCCTCCAACGTCCATCTGGATACCTGGCATTCAGGCACCACCTCTCCTGACCTGCATGCAGCCCAACCACGCATTAACCTGTTTGACCGTAGCCAGGGCGGCTGGATTTATGGTCGCTGGGGTGGCGCTACGGTGAATCAGCCCAACCATCTTGCGGGGCTGGTGTTCTGGAACCCTGAAAATACCGGTGTCGCTTATACCAGTGATGAGCCGTATGAATTTATGCGCCCTGCAAAATATGGCCGCATGATCATGCCGGTGGTTGTGGGTATACATGGCCAAAAGGTTCATTTTGCCAGTCAGCAGGACTACTACCAGTACATCAACCATAAAGCGCCTCAGCTTTATAAAAAGCCCCTGCCCGATGAGCCACAGGCTTATATTGAATCCAATGGCCAACCGGTATTACCGGACTCACTGTTTCTGGCGCAACTGGAATACCGCTTAGGCAAACTGCCTGAGTGGCTGATTTCAATCGAGCCTTAGACTGCTATAAAAAAAACCTAACCAAAAGACCACCAGGAACAGCAGAACTTCCATAAGCTGGCCACTGGCAGATTCGGTTGCTTATTTGCTTGATCGCTGCTCCTCGGGAATTAACCAAACCTCATCTAAGTAATAACACTTAGATGAGGTTTAGCGGTAACGCTTATATTAATATCGTCGTGTTTGCGTCAGGATTACCATTGCAATAATTCGAATAATAAACTTCCATCAGCAGGTGGCTATGAAACTCTCCTTTAGCAAAAAAATAATGGCGACGGCATTGTGCGTTGCGGCTTTTGCCGGTTCAGCACAGGCAGCCGAAAAAGTTTATCGCCTGAAAATGGCCGAGACCTGGCAGAGCAACTTCCCGATTTTCGGTGATACTCCCCGCAATATGGCCGCTATGGCTGAGAAGATGTCCAATGGTCGACTGAAAATCACCATCGACAGTGCCAATAAGCACAAGGCCGCTTTCGGTGTCTTTGATATGGTGCGCAGTGGACAATACGACATGGGTCACTCAGCATCCTACTACTGGAAGGGCAAGGTGCCCAACACACTGTACTTCACCACCATGCCGTTTGGTATGACCGCATCAGAGCAGTACGCCTGGTTCTATCAGGGTGGTGGTCAGGAGCTGATGGATAAGGTGTACGACAAGTTCAACCTGAAGAGCTTTCCTGGCGGCAATACCGGTAATCAAATGGGTGGCTGGTTCCAGAAAGAGATCAACTCTCTCGAAGACCTGAAAGGTCTGAAAATGCGCATCCCGGGTTTTGCCGGTGAGGTTATGGCGGAGCTGGGCGCAAAACCCACAAACATTCCATCCGGCGAGCTTTACACTGCCCTCGAACGTAAGACCATTGACGCCCTGGAATGGGTTGGCCCCTCACTGGACATGCGTATGGGCTTCCACCAGATCGCCCCTTTTTACTACACCGGCTGGCATGAGCCTGGTACTGAATTACAGTTCCTGGTCAATAAGCGTACCTGGGATCGTCTCCCGGCTGATCTTCAGGAAATCCTGAGAGTTGCCATGCGTACCGCTGCTTATGATATGTACATTCAGTCCTATCATGAGTCTGCCGTGAACCTGGATAAAATGAAGGCTGAATACCCCAATATCCAGATCCGGGATTTCCCGGCCGAGGTCATCCAGGCCATGCAGGCGGCTAACACCAAACTGTTGGCACAGAAAGCCGGAGAAGACCCACTCGCCAGGGAAATCCTTGACTCACAGGCGGACTACCTGAAAAAAGTACGTCGCTGGACGAACATTTCAGACCAGGCCTACCTGAATAATTTCGACACAGAATAACCCCCCTGGGGAGCCTGGTTCCGGGCTCCTTTACTTATCTGTTGATGGCGGAGAAGCGTTATGCTGGTGCGGCTTGAAAATCTGCTCAACCGGTTCTCGGACGTATTGGGAAAAATAGCCGCGCTGCTGTTTATCTTATTAGTGTTTAATGTTTTCTGGGATGTGGTTGCCCGATACCTTTTCAATAATGTCTCTATTGGCCTGCAGGAGCTGGAATGGCACCTGTTTGCCACAGTCTTTATGCTGGGTGTTCCTTATGCCCTGCGAACTAATGGTCATGTTCGTGTAGACCTGATCTACGAGCGGCTGTCCATCAGGCACAGGGCATGGATTGACCTGCTCGGAGCAATCATACTGCTAATGCCGTTTGCCTTGCTGGTTGGCTATTACGGTATTGGTTTTGCCCGGGAAGCCTATGAGCTGGGGGAAACATCCGGAGACCCCGGAGGCCTGCCATACCGGTGGATTATTAAATCGGTCATACCCTTCACATTTTTTTCCATTGCCATCAGTGGCCTGGCAATGTTCCTGCACAGCATTAATGTTCTGACCGGAAGACGGTCTGATAGCTGTTACGTCCCACCACAACACTGATAACAGGTGACACAACAATGACTGGTATTGTGATGTTTTTCGTGGCGCTGTTGATGCTGCTTGTCGGTTTCCCGGTTGCCTTTACCTTTGGCGGGATCGCCCTGATTTTTGGTGTCTGGGCTGAAGGGATGGATATGTTTGCCTTCATGCCATTTCGCATCCAGAGCATTATGCAGAATGTCGTTTTGATGGCTGTACCACTGTTTGTGTTTATGGGCATTATTCTGCAAAAGACCAGGCTGGCTGAACAGTTGCTTGAGTCCATGGGCAAGCTTTTCGGTGGTATCAAAGGCGGTCTGGCAATCTCCACGGTGCTGGTAGGCGCATTGCTGGCAGCATCCACCGGTGTCGTCGGTGCTTCGGTTGTTGCCATGGGGTTGATTTCACTCCCGGTTATGCTGAAGTACAACTACGATAAGTCGCTGGCCTGCGGAACCATCTGCGCTTCCGGTACCCTTGGGCAAATTATACCACCGTCCATCATTCTCATTATTCTGGGTGATGTGATGGGGATACCGGTGGGTGATCTGTTTAAAGCGGCGGTTGGCCCTGGTTTTGTTCTGATCGGTGTTTATGTTCTGTATATCGTCGTCTATTCCTGGATTCGCCCCGAACTCGCTCCTGCCCTGCCACTGGATGAGGATGTGAGCAGTCGTCGTGAGCAATACTTCAAGGCACTGAAAGCAATTATTCCTCCACTGGCTCTGATACTTATTGTCCTGGGCTCTATTTTTGTCGGTATTGCCACACCCACTGAATCTGCCGCTCTCGGGTGTGTGGGTGCTCTGTTACTGTCGTTGGTCTATCGGCAGTTCAGTTGGAAAATGGTTTACGAGTCCTCCCTGGAAACGGTCAAGGTGACCGCAATGGTGTTTGCTATTCTTCTGGGTGCCACAGCCTTCTCCATGGCCTTCACTTACACCGGCGGTGATTACATTGTTGAAGAGGTACTGACCAATATGCCCGGTGGGGCAACGAGTTTCCTGTTGCTCTCCATGGTGGCCATTCTGGTTTTGGGCTTCTTTATCGACTTTGTTGAAATCAGCTTCATTATTGTTCCCATTCTGGCCCCGGTTGCTGATGCCCTTGGCATTGCACCGTTGTGGTTCGCCATTTTGATTGCCATGAATCTGCAGACATCCTTCCTGACCCCACCTTTCGGATTCAGTCTGTTTTATCTGAAAGGCGTATCGCCACCCTCTATACAGACCATTGATATTTATAAAGGTGTATTGCCCTTTATCCTGATGCAGGTAGCCGTGGTGATCTCAATTCTGTTATTCCCACAATTCTACGGCCTGGTTTGAATACCGGTGAGTTGACGCTTATCAGGCCGCTTTTGCGGCCTGATTGCTTTAGCCGGTAAGGTAGGATATTTTTGCAAAATGGCTGAAGGATGTATTTGCCCGTGTCATTAAAAACAAAAATAATTTTACTCACACTGTTGCCGCTGATCGTGATTTCAGTGGCTATCACCACCATCTACCAACGTCAGACAAAAATATTGTCTGAACAGGAAATTGCTACATTTGAACGTAATCTCCTGGCCTCCAAGCGGACCGAGCTGAAACATTATGTGGAACTGGCGCTGGCAACCATCGATGACCCTCTCAGCCGGCTGACGCAAGGTGCATCCCGCTCCACTGTAGAGCAGGAAGTTAAGGAGATATTGTCAGCCCTGCATTATGGTGAGGATGGTTATTTTTTCGCGTACTCAATGGATGGTGTTAACCATGTGCATCCGGTGCAACCCTATTTAATTGGCCAGAATTTACTGGATATACAAGACAGTGACGGTAAACACCTGATACGAAATCTGTTGCACCATGCCAGCCAGGGAGGGGGTTATGAACGTTACAAATGGAGAAAGCCTTCGAAAAACGGAACAGAGGATAAATTAGCCTATGTTGTCAACATTCCGGAGTTGGGCTGGATGCTGGGCACCGGGATATATCTGGATGATGTTATGCTGGAGGTGTCTGGTATCCGGGAAGATGTTGAAAATAATATCCAGAACACACTGCTCACTGTCAGTGGCATTGTAGCGATTTCGGTTATTGTGATTATCCTGACGGGATTGATAATCAACATCCGCGAAACACAATTGGCCAACCGGCGACTGCAGGAAATTGCGCAAAACTCATTAAAGCTCCAAGTTAACCAGCGTCGGGCATTCTCCCGGGAGTTGCACGACGGCATAAATCAGCTGCTGGTTTCCACACGGTTATGGATCAACCTGGTGGATAAAAAGTGGGGGCAGGATGTCGCCAGGCAACACCTTCAAAAAGCCATGGGCACGATTGATCAGGCTATGGTTGAAGTTCGTCGTGTATCCCATGATCTGCGTCCGGTATTGATGGACGATCTCGGCCTTGAGGCCGCCTTAAAGGAAATGCTGAAAGGCCTGTCTGAACGTCAGCAGATTCGAGTGATTACCCGCATTCATCTGCAGCAATCACTGCCTGATATTCTTGAAATCACCATCTACCGGATTATCCAGGAAGCCCTGACTAATATCGAAAAACACTCAGGAGCCACTGAAATTTCAGTTAGCGTGCAGATGCATAGCGATGTTGTGACGCTGACTATAGAAGACAATGGGGTTGGTATTCCCAAACGAAAAAAAAACGGGCTTGGCCTGAATAATATGAAAGAGAGAGCGGAGCTTCTGGGAGGAACGCTTCAGATCAATTACCGGAATACACCTCGTGAAAATGGCAAAAAAAACCCACTGCCGGGCACCAGCATCAGCGCCATTTTTTACCTGACAGCGGTTTATAAAGAAAAGGTTCAGGAATCTTATGGAAACAGAAATTCGAGTCTTGCTGGCAGATGATCACCCGATGGTTCGTGAGGGGCTGAAAGCCAGCCTTGATGGAGAAAGTGGCATCCACATTATCGCCAGTGTCGATAATGGTGAAGACGCCATTCAAGCCGCTAAAGCCCTTTCACCGGACGTGATTCTTATGGATATTTCCATGCCGGTTATGGGGGGGATCGAGGCAATTTCAGTGTTGTCGAAGGAAATGCCGGATATCAAACTGTTGCCACTGACCATGCATGAAGAGAGGGAGTATATTCATAAACTGGTGCAATTGGGCGCCTGTGGTTACGTTCTGAAAAACGTTGATGCGGAAGAAATTATTCTTGCGATTCAAACGGTGCATAGGGGAGGCACCTTTTTCAGCTCCGGAACAACCAAATACCTTGTAGGCGTAAACAATGATGCTTCGGAAAATAACCGTACGACCCTGACCCAGCGGGAAGAATCTGTCCTTGCCCTGGTTGCCGAGGGTCTATGCAATAAAGAAATCGCGGGGCAGTTGTCTATATCCGTCAGAACTGCTGAAGTGCACCGGCAAAATATCCGAAAAAAACTTAATATCAAAACAGCGGCTGGACTGGTGCGCTATGCACTGGAGAAAGCAAAGGGCATTCTTTAAGGTGATTGTTATATACAGTGAGCACTGGTGATACCTGCGATAAAGCATTGTCTGAACAATGGGACATCGCAGGTCCGCATAAGGGAACGAGAAAAAAAGCAGGATTTCCAAATATAGAAACCCCGCGCATCCACACCATTTTACGTCGATAGCCTCTGAAACAGGCTTATCGAATAAACAACATCAACCACGAACCAGCTTGAATTGCACTGGAATACCATCTTTGGCAGTAACAACCAGTTGGGTGCGACGACCTTTCACGACAGCGCTGACATTCTCCATGGCTTCCGCTGTCTTCCAGGCTCCTTTTACCGTCAGGTTGACCTTGACCGGTGCACTCAGTGTTTCACGGTCCAGGTTCAGATCGGTGGAGGCCACACTCATATCCAGTTCCTCGCCATTTTTCTTCAGCAGGATAATGGCAGGCGCACCAATGGCTACAATATAATCGTCGTTGGGACGGGCAGAGCTGAAGGCAACATAGCTGGAAACACCGCTTGCCTTGTCAAAGGTCTGGTGCAGGCTGCGCTTCTGCTCATGCTCATAGGGCAGTTGACCTGCAGCAGCCTGTTTAGCCAGATCCGCCATTTTCTCCGGTGTGGCATCGAGCACCACCAGGTACTCATAACCGGCATCCTCTGGCCTGGCACCATGATCAATCCAGGCCACGGAGAAGTTTCCTTCTGTTGGCCTTTTATCCTCATTGTGGCGTGAGTTCTGGTGCTGTCTACGGACTTCTACCTGGCTGTCGCTGACGATCAGGTAACCGTTGCCATGACCATCCATCAGCCAGTCGCCCTGCCCCAGGGATGCCTGGAACGGGAAATCTGTCACTTGTCGTCCATTAACCCGGATATCACTGGCCCGCTCATTAATGGCATGCTGGAACAACGTGGTTTCTGTGGGTGCATCAGCCGTCTTGTTACTGATATCACTGCCCACCATCACCAGGCGGTTATCAATAGCCGTAACGGATTTCAGCGCCTCAAAGCTGCCGTCGATGTTCTTCATGGGCTCTATCGAACCCAGCTTGAAGCCCATGGCACCGTAGCGGTTATCCAGGTTGCCACTGCCGCCAAAACGCTCGCCAGAGCGCAGCATCAGGGTATGACGGTTAGGACTTTCCAGCTTCTCCAGCGGCAGATAAATGGTGGTGGCACCCGGCATACGGTTCCAGTCCCAACCATTTTCATCAAAGCCTTTTTCCCCACGGGTCAGCTCCGGCTGGTCACCCATCGGAGTAATCTGGGCACTGCCATGGCTCTGGTAACGGCCATAGCGGTTAGCATTATGGTAGATCTCGGAAGACCAGACGTACTTGTTAAAGGCCTTGAGGGTGACCATCTTGTCTGCAAAACGGTGGATGCCAAAAGCACCGTAATTATAACTCCAGTGTCCCTGGGGAATGGCTTCCGGCATCACCTTCTCACCAAACAGCGCGACACTGGCAGTTTCATCCAGCCCGGCCAGGCGCAGGTAAGTAGCGGCCAGTTCACGGTCCAGAGGTTCTCCGGTCCGGGCATCACCGGCCAGGGCCAGCATCCGGTAGGTCTCTTTGATACCCTCAACGCTGCTGCCTTTGAACGGACGGCGGCCACTGATCCCCATACCAATTTCCGGATTACCATAATTCCGGGCGGCCATCACCGCTTTCCTGACATTCAACCGGGCCTCAGGCGTCAGGGCAAACCCGGTGCCAGCCAGCACTTCAGCCACATGAGCCATACCCTCAAAGGCAGGGAATGAGTAGCCGGGATAGTTACCACGGTGGCGGTAAGCGGTACCATCCGGACGCAGGCCGTCGTATTCCCCCGGAGGCGTCTGGGCCAGGGCACCGGAAACAAAGTGACTGAACTTTTTCACCAGCGCTACACGACGATCGGGGTTTTCTTCCAGCAGCACCATAATCAGATGCTGGCGGGACTGGGTGTTAAAGTAGTCCAGGTTGGAGCTGTGCTTGTTCAGCTCCATATCAAAGCTGTCCTTGAACTCACGGGAATACCAGAGAAGCGCATCATAAGCGTCATCCAGCAGACCGGCGTCACTCAGCACCTCTTCCATCACCAGCATGGAGGCGTACCAGTCCCGGCCACTGTAGCCCCAGTGGTGGCTGGTCACCAGGGTACTGCCTTTGACAAAACCCTGGTTGTAGAGATGTTCGCTCATCATCACAAACTTTTCCGCCATCTCTTTTTTCAGGTCGGCGTCGTCGGTCTTGTGATAAATCTGACCGATACTGAGCATCAGTTCGGCATAAGTTCGGAAGATCAGATAATCATCCAACAGCTGCCGGTCACCGGCATCCAGATACGCGGGCTGATAAATTTTAACCTGCTGACTGGTCAGGACATGGCGACCAGTCAACAGGTCGCCTTCCCGCTTCAGGCCTGTTTTGGCGAACGCTTCACGAACCTGGTTGATCTCTGCTTCGGTCAGTTTACCCTTGCCAATATAGTAGTCCTTCAGGGTGGTTTTGATGTCCTCGATATCAGCCAGCTGGCCAGCGGTTGCTGCAGGCAGGTTATCCGCAATACCGAAATCGATTTCCGGCACTTTTTTATCCGTTGTCGTGTGGTAATCACTCCAGTGACGACGGTCATCATCGATAGAGACCATCAGCCGGTCAATATGGAAAGTGCCACCGCTGGCAGTATCCGGAGCAATAATTCGTACCGTATCCATAGTACTGGCCGGGGTCCCACTCATATCCCGGTCAAAGCCCTGCCCGGGACTGCGCCAGCCGTCAAAGTTCAGCTTCATGGCAAAAGAACTGCTGGTGCTGTCGCCATTACCAAACTCAAAGCGAACGCTTTCGTTCATAGGCTGATCATTATGAAGCCATGCTGAAAACAGGGAAATGGCCTTCCGCCCGTAAGCATCCGTTGCCTCACTTCTCGGGTAGAAACGAAACGGTTCAGGAAGCCTGATCTCCAGCACATCCCCCGGTTGCCAGTCCCAGCGCAGGCTCTGACGGCCATTGATATAGTGATGGCTGTCCATACTCAGCTTGCCAGCCTTGGCGGTAACCCACTGAGGCACCTTTGCGTCCTCAAAGGAAACGATTTCGGCCCTGAGCTTTTCCCTGCGCTGCTCGCTGGCCTCGGTATCCAGACTGTTAAGTCCACCCATTACGCCGGTCACCAGGCAGATGGAGGTGGCCAGCCGGCACATGTTTCCGGGTATATTCATCGTTACTCCAATGAGGGGTGTTCAATGCCGGGTTACCCCTGATAAACCTTGCAAGGATGTCCGGCTGGTTTGGCTGTTATGAAGTGCTGTACGCAAAGGATGATCAACAGGCAGGCTTCCCTTCAGGGAAGCCTGCAGCCCTGTGGCCAAAATGGAGCTTTACCCCTGCTTCATCCATGAAGGTCCAACGTCGTTTTTCGACAGGGGGTAAACTGGCTGCCCCTCAGGATTGAGAGGCACGGTGAAACCGGCTGTTGCCGGCTGATTCCGGATGCGCTCGACAATTGTCTGGTTTTCTTTCCATTTCATGTCCAGCTTCAGTTTCTGCAGATAGGCACTGAGATCAGCACCACCCAGTCCTGGCTGCTGCCCGGTCGGTAAAGGCAGTCCGAAGGCACTGTCCGCCAGGGTCAGGTCAACGGTATCCACTCCTTCACTGTCAATTCCCCTGACGGCATTACTGCTGATATTGGCCTGCCAGACCATATCCCTGGCCCCTTCCAGTTGTAGTACAGACTGTCGTCTGGCTCCGGTCATCTGGTTGTTGACCATATAGAGCGTATCGGGGATCAGTGTCCGGTCACGGGTACCGTACTGGGCACCAATCACAATGGCGAAATCACCGGGTTCAACAATGGTGTTATTGGCAAACAGAATATTGCGCGTAATGGGGAAATGTCGGCCATTCAACCCTTTGGCTGACCGCTGGGTATCAAAATTACCGGTCGCCGCACCAAAAGATACAGCACCTTCTTCCTTGTATCTGGGCTGTGGATTCAGGTTATGAAAATAGTTATTGAAAACCACATGGCCTTCGCCCCGGACAAACAGACCACCGTGACCGTCTTCACCGGTGCCAATGAAGTAGTTGTCATAGACCAGGGCACGCTCTCCCTGGCGCAGGCTCAAAGTACCATGGGAGTTTTTGAAGGTGTTGTAACGGAAAATATTCTCACTGCTTTTTGACGAGATAATTTCACTCTCACCACTTTCATCATCAAACAGGTTGTACTCAAAGGTGATCCGGGCGTTGTTCAGGTACATGGACCCATGGCCAACCCGGGAAGCGGAGCCGCCATTTCTACCCAGTGGCTGGCGGGTAAAGAAATTATTATCCAGACGGTGGTAAAGCGGCTGGTTTTCAGGAATATCCATATTGATATAACTGTGCCCGCTGGTTTTGCCTTCAAACCAGCTATGGTCAATACGGTTATAACGGCCATTCATCTGCACCCAGACACCAGCCAGGTCATCGACATTATTGAAGTGGCTCTGGGTAATCCGGTTATGCTCACCGCCCATGTAGATCAGTTCCGCCTGGCCACCGGAACGGGTGCCCCTTTCAAATACCAGGCCTGAAAGCGTGATATTTTCTCCACTGATATTGATCGAGGTATTCCCGGTGATAAACACGGTGCCACCCTTTCCGGCCTTGATCACCAACGGTTTTTCCGCCGGGTATTCCCGGGCAAGGCTCAGATTCAGGTCCGCATAATCGCCGGCTTCCATAATAATGGTTCCGCCCCTGCGCAGCCGGTTGATGGCCCGGGTCAGCTCCCTGGGATTGCTGACCCTGATCTCCTGGCTATCAACCTGTGATACCGCCACCGGCCGACTCTTGTCCGCCCCTTTTTCCTGAGTAGCGGAGCAACCGGTCAGCAGGCCAACCGTAACCGCCAGCACCATCAGCGACGATTTGCATGATGGCGTAAACATAAAGGTATTCATTGAGTATTTCCTGCAACTGAACACCGGGCAGTGGCTGCCCGGAAAAAGCAATCAGACGTAATCGATCAGGTGTTTGTTGATGCGCATCTGGAACCACAGGTCATCGCCCTTACGGAGCCATTGACCGAGTTCCTTGCCAAGAGCTTTCACTACCTCTTTTCCCGGATCAAACAGGTTGTGCATTTGATAAGGATCATTGCGGTTATCAAACAGAACCCCTTCACCTTCCCTGTTGATCACGAAGGTGTAGCGATCCGTACGAAGACCTTTCTGTTCGGTATGCAGCAAATAGGGAATCGACGTTGGGCGGCTCTCCTTCGCAGCGGTACCCAGCAAATGAGGCGTCAGGTCCTGTCCATCAACGGCTGTTGGTATTTCGCTGTTCAGTCCGGCAAGGCCAAGCAACGTAGGCATGAAATCCATAGACCCCATCAGGACATCATTAATACCCGGTTTGATAGCCTCTGGATAACGGACAATCATCGGGATACCCAGGGCTTCTTCATAGGCCGTACTCTTGGACATCAGGCCATGACTCCCCATCATTTCACCATGATCCGAGGTGTAAACGACGATGGTATTTTCAGACATGCCCAGCTCATCCAGCGTCTTCAACAACCGGCCAAACTGGCGGTCAACACCGGAAATACTGGAATAGTAATAGCGGACAACCTCAGTACTCAGCCCTTTGCCCGGCTTCCCTTTCATCAGCTGTTCGTTGCTGCTGTAGACCATTTTCATGGGCAGCTGATCGTTATGACGGTTAGGGCGGTTGAGCAGATCATCCACATTCGCCACTTTGTCCGGAGAGTAATGTGCGTGATACATCTCAGGATCCGTATCCTCCAGATCCGCATAGTCCGGATGTGGAGGATGGGTACTGACAAACAGGCAGAACGGGTTATCAGCGTGCCGCTGGTTACGGGTGTTCTTCAGGTAGTCAATGGCAACATCAGTTTCATGGACCGTCGCCCAGATACCAGGCTCATGACGTTTACCATCATTGTCGTAGTAATGTGGGTTGGCATGGTCATCATCGGTACCGTAGGCATACCAGAAGTCAAAACCCTGACGGTCTTCCGGCGGTGTATAGGAGTCCATGCTGTGCTCGATAGGTCCGGTCCAGCTCGGTGAGCTTTCAGCAACATATTTGCCCGGGTTGGCCGGATCATTGGGCTCCGGCTTATCCAGGTGCCATTTGCCGATGTAACCACAGGAATATCCGTTTCTGCCCAGAACCCTGGCCAGAGACTCGGTATCACGAATCAGTCCCCAGTCACGATCTACACGACAGTTCCATGGAACACCATTGGAGTGGGGGAACATCCCGCTGAACAGCATGCCTCGGTGAGGGCTGCAGACCGGAGTGGATGAGCAGCACTGGGAAAGCACCAGGCCCTGCTGGGCAAACTGATCAATGACTGGTGTATGTACCGGATCGGACACACCATTCAGGTAGGATGCATACTGAGGATTACGCCACAGCCCCAGTGCCTGACGGCGATGCTGGTCAGCAAGGAAAAAGACAATATTCGGACGTTTGCGTTCCTGTTCCGGGGTTCCTGCTTTATTGTCAGCTGTCACTGTCTGGCTTGTTCCACTGCAGCCGGCAAGCATACCGGACACGGAGGCCGTACCTGCTACTGCAGCCAGTGCAGCACTTCTTTTAAGGAAATCTCTGCGATTGGTCATTTTTTACTGCACTCACCCATGTCTTGACGTTTTTTGACAGTCTTTCATATTACTTTGTAAAAGTTTTCGTTTATTGACTCCAATCAAATTCTATCGCTTTACGAAAAACATCGAAACGAAAACCGGGCAACAGGAAAGAAAATAAAACAGAAACTTTCAGATCAACACCCCTCAAATTGACGACTATCAAAGCAAGAGGGTTCAGGCTTGAGTACTGCTTCTCTCTTTCACCCTCTTTCGAACAAAAAGATTAATTCGGTAAGAGCCGACCAGGCCAGCTATGGTGCAGAACATGGTGCAGAAGGAGTGAAGCTTTTAACGGTCTGTGGTGCACGCTGATAGCGGATTTCATTAGCCATATATTCCATATACGGCTTCATATGGCTGAAGATCTTTTTATAGGAGCCACACAGGTAGTTCTGCTGATGCGTCTCACCAATATCCACAACCCGGTGCTTCGGGCAGCCGCCATTACACAGGTTGAGAAACTCACAACGACGACAGATGTCTGTCAATGTGGTTTCCTTGCTGCTACCAAAGGCTTGTTGTTTATCTGACGTCGCCATATCGATCACATAGTCGTCATGGATATTGCCAAGCTTAAGATCTTCATAGACAAAATGGTCACAGGGATAGAGGTCGCCGTTCTGTTCAAGCACCAGTGCATTACCACAGGTTTTCTGGAAAATGCAGATTGAAGGCGGGTATCCCAGCGTCTGGGCGAGCACGGTTTCAAACAGACGCACATAGATATTGCCTACATCATTTTTAACCCATTCATCAAACACCTCAGTCATGAACTTTCCATAACCCCGTTCTTCAGAAAAGCCGGGAACAGAAAAGCCGGTCATGGCATTGTTTTCCCGCTTCACCGGAAAAATAAGCTGCGCAGCCTGTTCATCAATGCGGGCATCAGACTCCATTAATTCAACAATGGGAATGTACTGGTGGAAATCTGAACCAATGGACTTGAGAAAGCGATAAACCTCAAGGCCATGATCACAGTTATGATCATTAATGACCGTCAGGGTATTGAAATCAACCTGGTACTTTTTCATCCGCTCAATGGCGGCCATGACCTTTTTAAAGGTTGGGGTCCGGCCTTTGGAAACCCGGTAGCGGTCGTGCAGATGTTCAGGCCCGTCAATGGAGATCCCCACCAGGAACCGGTTTTCCGCAAGGAACCGCGCCCACTTGTCGTCAATCAGCAGTCCATTGGTCTGGATACTGTTATTAACCGGTTTGCCATTACTGTAACGCTTCTGGTACTTGACGATGGTCTTGAAAAAATCCAGGCCACAGATGGTTGGCTCACCGCCCTGCCAGACAAAACCGACTTCAGGCAGGCTGGCCTGGGCTTTTACCTGCTGTTTGATGTATTGACGAAGCGTTGCATCATCCATTCGCATCGGCATCCGCTTGCCATAGATGTTTTCCTTTTCCAGATAAAAACAATAGTCACAGGACATATTGCACTGAAAGCTGCCTGGCTTAGCCATGATATGGAAGACGGAGTCTGTCAAAATTACCTCTGCTTTACCTAACGTCTGCAATCCCGAAAACAAGCCCTGAGCTTATTATTTTGACCGCAGATCATATTGGCTTTATCGCTTACTGGTATTGAGCAAGGTCAAAAAACATACAACTCCCTGAACTTCTAGACAGTGACTAAGCGCAAAGTCTGGCAACCTCTTCTGCTGCCAAAAGGAATGTACCTGCACCATAATCAATATTGTGCTCTTTCCTGGTATCTCTCGGGTTAAAGGCAGGAAGCTGAATCCAACCCATCATGCCATCTTCGTGGACACAGGTTTTCAGGGCCGCCCAGGCCTTTTCCAGGGCTGGCATATAGGCATCACGATCCAGGATACCGTTATTGATACCCCAGGCCATACCATGGGCAAACAGCGAGGTAGCGCTGGATTCTGGTGATGGGAAACTTTTTGGATCAAGCATACTGGCACGCCAGAAGCCATCGTCACCCTGCAGCTTCACAACCGCTTCGCAAAGTGCCACAAACAGATCAATGTACTTCTGACGGTCAGCATAATCCTCAGGCATGTGATCCAGTACACGACAGATCGCAGAAACCACCCAGCCATTACCACGACCCCAGAAAACTTTCTCACCATTTTCTTCGCGCAGTTCGCCACCCTGTCCATCAGGAATGTAACGCTTGTCCCGAAAAAACAGGCCGGTTTCAGGATCCAGCAGGTGGTCAACACTGTCCCACCACAGGGTATTCATGGCATCCAGATACTTTGGTTCACCGGTCAGCTCTGTCAGCATGGCAAACGCCGGTGGCGCCATAAACAGGGAGTCACACCACCACCAGTCTTCACGGCCCGGCTTTGGATCTTTGAGCATCAGGTCAAATGCTTCGATGGAAGACTCTTTCATAGCATCGTCTTTCAGAGCCTGATAGATTTCCAGGTAGGTCTGGCAGCAGGTATGGTCATCAGCAAAACGGTCTTCAGGGCCGACTTTCCACTGGTTATCTTTTGCCCAGTTGATCGCTGCATCCAGGTACTTGCTGTCATCGGTTGCACGCCAGGTAGCCATAACACCGGTGTACATGACACCACGTTCCCAGTCAGTACCCTTGATGTAATAAGTAGCACCGCTGCGACGGATCCAGGACTTGGTTGGATTGGCCAGCTGCCAGTCACACACCATACGCATCAGCTTTACCGCTTCGGCATGATCAAAAACGGCGGGAAGAGTCTTTTGTTCAGTCATTGTCGTATTAATCTGTTTTCATGAAAAGCGCGCTCCTGTGGTGGGGGTCTTGGAAAGCGCTTTTCTTTTACCCATGAGCATCGCTAAACAAGGGCTCCATTGAGTCCTTGTTTATCCGGATTAACGAGCCAGCCAGCCACCATCAACAGCGACGGTGTAACCGTTAACATAGTCGCTGGCGGAAGAAGCCAGGAAGACAACAGGACCAGCCAGATCTTCCGGAGTACCCCAGCGGTTGGCAGGAATACGGCCCAGGATTTCAGCATTACGCTTCTCATCAGCACGCAGGGCAGTGGTATTGTCAGTGGCCATGTAGCCAGGAGCGATGGCGTTAACGTTAATACCGTGCTGAGCCCACTCACAGGCCAGCAGACGGGTCAGGCCGGCGATGCCACTCTTACTGGACGTGTAGGAAGGAACACGGATACCACCCTGGAAGGACAGCATGGAAGCAATGTTGATGATCTTGCCGCCGTTACCCTGTTCCAGGAACTGTCTGGCAACCGCCTGACTCAGGAAGAATGGGGTTTTCAGGTTAATGTCCATCACCTCATCCCAGTCTTTTTCACTGAAATTCACGGAATCTTCACGACGGATAATACCGGCATTGTTCACCAGGATATCAATACGACCGAAGACGTCGACAGCCTCCTTCACAATGCGCTCAACCGGCTCAATGCTCAGCAGGTTGGCTTCCACAAAATGAAAGCGACGACCCACTGCTTCGATTTTCTCACGGGTTTCCGGTGCATCAATATGACCAACGGCACAGATATCTGCACCTGCTTCAGCCAGAGCGACCGCCATACCCTGTCCCAGACCGGTGTTTGCACCGGTTACCAGGGCAACTTTACCTTCGAGGCTGAAAGAAAACTGTTGATTCATGGGGAGTTCCTTAATCCTGGTATTCCGGAACCATTCTCGGGAATACTTTGTTCATCTAATCATGATTGCGGTATGCATTCCCACGCGGTACCAGAAGGGCATAAAAGCGTGGGAACAAGCATCCGGTTATCTCAGATCCTGCATTGGCACGAAGTCCATATCGGAGAAAGTCTGGTTCTCACCGGCCATACCCCAGATAAAGGTGTAGTTGGAGCTGCCAACACCGGAGTGGATAGACCAGCTTGGGCTGATCACCGCCTGTTCATTGCGAACCACCAGGTGACGGGTTTCAGTAGGTTCACCCATCATATGGAAAACAACACCGTCGTCTTTCATGTCGAAGTAGAAGTACACTTCCATACGACGCTCATGGGTATGGCATGGCATGGTGTTCCAGATGCTGCCGGGTTCCAGAATGGTCATGCCCATGGCCAGCTGGCAGGTATCCAGAACGGCTGGAACCATGTACTTGTAAATGGTGCGGCGGTTGCAGCTTTCAGAGTCACCCAGTGTTTCCGGGCTGGCCATTTCCTGGGTGATTTTCCGGGTAGGGTACGCAGCGTGAGCTGGTGCACTGTTCAGGTAGAACTTGGCTGGCTTGTCAGCATTGACACTGGCAAAGGCAACTTCTTTTGCGCCCATACCAATATAGAGTGCTTCACGGCTGCCAATCTGGTGCTCAACGCCGTCAACGATGATGATACCCGCTTCACCGATATTGATGGCACCCAGCTCACGACGGGCCAGGAAGAAATCAGCACCGATTTCCTTGCCCGCTTCCAGTTTCACGGCTTCAGTACCGGGCATGCAACCACCGGCAATAACACGGTCAACATGGCTGTACGTCAGGTTAATGGTGCCGTTGGCAAAAATGCCATCGATCAGAAACTCACGACGCAGTCCTTCGGTGTCCAGTTGTTTGGCATGATCACTGTGAATAGGCTGACGGATTTCCATAAGTCTCTCTTTCTCTGTTCTTTCCGTTTGGTGTGTCACTGCAGGAAAGTCCGGTAGGCATTCCCACGGAGGACCGTGGGAACGAGGCAGGTGTGGAGTTTTACTGTCCCCGGACTTTTCAGGCCCGGTTACTGCTGCCACACATATCGATTTTCTCGCGAATCAGGGCAGCCATGGCGTCTTTGCCCGGTTCCATGTATTTGCGAGGATCATTGGCTTCCGGGTTGGCCAGGAAGTACTCTTTCACCTTGTCGGAGAAAGCAATCTTCAATTCAGTGGCAACGTTCACCTTGGTCACACCCAGTTCAATCGTACGACGAACGTCCGCTATTGTAATACCAGAGGCACCGTGCAGAACCAGTGGCGCAGTGGTCACTTTGCGAATTTCTGCCAGACGCTCAAAGTCCAGCTTTGGCTCGGACTTGTACATACCGTGTGCGGTACCGATGGCCACGGCCAGGGAATCAATACCGCTACGCTCAATAAATTCTGCAGCCTGTGCAGGGTTGGTATACAGCGCATCTTTTTCATCAACGATCAGGTCGTCTTCCTGACCACCCAGACGTCCCAGCTCGGCTTCGACGGTAACGTCACGGGCATGGGCGTATTGCACGACTTCACGTACGATACGGATGTTTTCTTCAAAGTCGTGGTGCGAGCCATCAATCATCACAGACTTTACACCCATATCAATCAGCGACTTGATGTCACCAAACGATTCATGATGATCAAGGTGCAGCGCGATGGGAATATCGTGAATTTCAGACGCTGTCCGGGCGATCGCTACCAGGTAGCGCGCTCCTGCGTAGCTGATGGTGCCCGGCGTACCCGCAAGAATGATCGGGGAGCGCATTTCTGCAGCGGTTTCAACAACGACTCGAACGGTTTCCAGGTTGTGAATATTAAAAGCAGGCACCGCGTATTGATTAGCCTGAGCATCCAGCAACATTTGTCTAGTTGAATAAAGTGCCATTAATTTGTCTCACTCCAAGCAGAAAATATCGGCTGACCTTTAACCAGTGTCAGCAGTACATTAAAATCGTCGTCCATTACCGTAAGGCTGGCTTCCATCCCCGGGGCGATCGAGCCCATTCTATGGCCTACCCCCAGGATACGGGCCGGAACTTCTGAAGCCATTTTCACGGCATCCAGCTCGGGTACCCCGGCCAGCCCTGTCATATTTCTAATCGCTTTATTCAGCGACAGTGTGCTACCAGCCAGAGAACCACAATCCGTCCTGGCAACACCATTTTTCACCGTCACCGGCAGTTCACCCAGCTGATAAACACCATCCGGTAAACCACCGGCACACATACAATCGGTAATCAGTGCAGAACGATCGGTGCCCTTGCACTTCCAGCTCAGTTTCAATACAGCCGGATGTACATGAACGCCATCGGCAATCATCTCGGCAATGACTGCGTCATTAGCCAGCATGGCACCCACGCAGCCAGGCTCACGGTGGTGCAGACCACTCATACCGTTATAGAGATGAACGCCGATCGTCGCGCCTGCCTCAACGCAGGCCTCAACCTGTTCCCAGGTGGCATCGCTATGGCCCATGGCCACGCGAACACCATGAGCAACCAACTGCCTGGTCGCTGCCACTGCACCTTCGGTTTCCGGTGCCAGGGCCACTACTTTCAATGTGTCACCAGCCACTTCCAGAAGATCGGCAATTCGCTCCTGCGAAGGGGCCAGAAAAAACTGTTCGGGATGCGCGCCCTTGTTTTTCGGGGTAAAGAATGGGCCTTCTACATAAGTACCCAGAATCTCTGCACCACTGACGACATCAGCAGTCAGGTTTTTACCCATGGTGCTTTTGACATTTGCCAGTGCCGCCAGAATTTTCGGCCAGGGCGCTGTGACGGTTGTCCCCAGGAAGCCAACGACACCGGTCTTTGGCAGATCCCCGGCAATCTTTGCCAGGGCCTCTTCTGTCGCATCCATGGTGTCTGCACCACTCTGGCCATGAATATGCATGTCAATCAGGCCGGGCATCAGCTTGTGATTGCCCAGATCCACCAGTGCGTAGCCAGCCTTGAGGTTATCGCTGACCGAATCAATCCGGCCATGACTGATGTGAACAAACGCATTTTCCAGAATGCCTTCAGGCGTAAACACCCGGGCCGCTTTCAGGGCATATTGGCTGTCACTGCCAGAGCCTGAACTGCCAGAGCCTAAACTGCCAGAGCCTAAACTGCCAGAGCCAAAAAGAGTGATGCAATCCATCATCATTCAGATTCCGTCGTCCATCACTTCAGTGCTTTTCACGGCACCCAGTTCCTGCTGGAAGCTCTTGATGTTTTCAATACCGGTTTCCATCACCTGCTTAACCAGCTCAGCCAGTTCCATGCCATCACGCTCAAGACAGGCTTCCGCAGCCATGACCAGGTTGGTGCCGGAAATCACATCCGCATTCGTCATTTCAGATGCTACTTTGGCAGAACGCTGGAAAGGAGAGCCACCCGGAATATCAGTCAGGAACAGAACGCCTTCACCGCTGTCAACCTTGTCGGCTGCTGCGCGGATTTTCTGTTCCAGCTCATCGGTCGACATGGACTCAAGAAAGTCCACATATTCAACCTGCTCACTGTCGCCGGCGATAGCATTGACGGCAGACTGGTAGCCGGTGGCAAAGTTAAGGTGGCCGGTGATTACGAGACCGATCATGTTGAATTCCTCTTTAACTTCAAATGCCACCCTGATGTTATGGGGAGAAGGTGACATTTCTTAACAGGCGTTTAAGCGCTAAACATTATCAGAGGGGAGAGACTCCCCTCAATATTGCTTACAGAATGCCCAGGTACTTACCGGCAATACCGATCACCATGGTCAGACCAATCAGGCCGCTTGGGGATTTACCTTTCTGTACCAGGTAGTACATCAGGAATACAAAGCCCAGGGGCAGCAGGTTCGGCATAATCTTGTCGAGCAGATCTTCCTGTATATGCACCGTTGCCTGCCCAGCCTCCACCACCAGTGGTGTCGAGATCTTGATAAAGCTGGCACTCAGCGCACCGACCACCGTCAGACCCAGAATGGTGGCCGCACGGGACAACAGCACCGTTTTCTCTTTCAGCTGCGCCAGGGCGTTCACACCAGACTGGTAGCCGTAGAAGGTCAGCCAGAAGTACAGTGGGAAGTGGATAATCTGGTACAGGAAGAAGAACACGAAAGGTCCTGCCACACTGCCGTCCAGGGCAATAGACGCACCGATACCCAGGGTAATTGGCATCAGGGTCATGTGGTCAATGGCATCACCGATACCACCGGTCGGCCCCATGGCTGCTACTTTCAGAGAACGAATGGTGCTTGGCTTCTCTTTGTTCTGCTCCATCGCTGCCACCAGGCCAACAATGAAGGTGAACAGCTTTGGAG
>NZ_JAHHPP010000257.1 GCF_024606265.1 Endozoicomonas sp. SESOKO1 | reverse complement strand
GAGCTCCGGATTGTGATTCCGGCGGTCGAGGGTTCGAGCCCCTTCGCCCACCCCATCTCTCTTTTCCTTCTTTAATGAAGCTACCAAATTTCATTCCCACGATTGTTGACACTTCTTCATCTTTAAAAATATGTCGTACTTTTTCTGGTAAAAATCCATCAGCTGCCGGTTGGGTTCTATCCTGTGGTGGTAGTGACTCATGGCTCTCATGGCATCTTCAATACTGGCGTATATACCAGCAGCCACCGAACTGGTGATGGCTCCGGAGAGCAGCATGCTTTCTTTTTCCTCCATAATGGCTGCCGGAACATTGAGTATGTTGATATGTTCGTTTAATAACAGTAGGTTTTTTGCCAGTCCCCCGGTGGGGATTAACAGTTCAACGTCATACCCGGCTTTCTTTAACTTCTCTAACTGATAGCGTGCATCCAGGGCCAGGGCCTGAATGCTGGCAAGGTACAGTACAGCTAACGACTGATGACTTTTATCCAGCGTGAGTCCGGTAATCATACCCCGCTGTGGTTGATTCACTTCAGGGGAGTCAAAGTAAGGGAGCATATGAAGGTGCGCTGTCAGTTTGCTCACATTATCATCGTATTCCGATCTATTGTTACCAGCCAGCTCATTGAGAATCTGGTTAAGGTATTCATGAACCCCAACACCCAGGCTGACCGAGATATCATAGATTGAGCTATAGGCCGGGTGTGATGTAATGATGTGATCAATAAAGGCACCTGCCGCAGTTTGCCTGGCATATATCAACGAGTAACCTTCCAAAACTGAAGCATAGGGACCATCGGCACCATTGCAGGTTAACATCTCCCTGCTGAACGCGACGTAATTGGATGACGTTCCGCCGATGAAACTGACTCTTCTGGTAATACAGTCCAGTGGTTGCTGACTGTCCCGGTGATGGCTGGCCAGTATGGTGGCGAGGGTGCCGCCATAGGCATCAACGATACCTGTGGCAACAGGGGTTCCCTGTTTGAGGTTTAGCTGGTCAGCTGCACTTTGGCTCAGGCCATCCCCGATCGCAGCACCAATCCCAAGCAATTCACCAGTAAATCGCGCCTGAATATCAATATTCAGCTGGGCTGCAGCATCTCTGGTAAAGATATGGCTGGTTGAACCAGGTGTTCTGGTCAGACAGGCCGTTAACTTCCAGGTGATGAAATCATAGAGGTCAAGGATGCAGGTTGCGGCTTGCCAGGTTTGTGGGGCACATTGGAAGAGCCAGAGTAATTTGCTTGAGTTACTTTTGGCGGTGATTTCAGAGCCTGCATGGGCAAATAGTCCCGGGTACTCTCTGGCTATACAGGCAGCCTGTTGACTGGCGCGACTGTCCATCCAGCCAAAAGTATCAGCACGATGGCTGCCGGGCAGGTGGACTGGTTGCATCTGCTGGTTAAGCAGAACCAGAGAGTAGGTCGTATCAATACCAATGCCTTTAATATCCTCCTGATTCAACCGGTGCCCAGAGATTAATCGATTGACGCTGTTTATCAGGGCTTCCCAGATATTCTCTGAACAGAATTCCATGGTGCTGGCGGTTTTCCAGATCAGGAGTGGCTCTTCATCATGGGCAAGGATATGCCCTTCCGGAGAAACAAGAGCGCTGCGCAAACTGTGGGTACCAACATCAATACTGAGTAGAACAGGTCGCATCTGTGATAATGTCCCCGTTGCCGTGTCGGGATAAGAATAGCTCTGTTCCTGCATTTGGTCATGGTAATTAGTGAGGCGGAAAATTCATGCGCATGAGCAGGATAATCGGACATCGTGGCCTTGCCGGAGAGGCCCCGGAAAATACCCTTGCAGGCATTAGACTGGCTGCTGAGAAAGGGATGAAGTGGGTAGAGGTGGATGTTACCCTGCTTGGTGATGGTACGAGTGTACTTTTTCATGACCGTCGATTGAACCGTACCACCAATAAAAACGGTCGGCTGCAGTCATTAACCGTTTCCGGACTGGAAAGCGTTGATGCAGGAAGCTGGTTTTCTGAGGAATTTTCAGATGAGAAGATTCCTCTGCTGAAAGAGGCGCTTCAACTGATAAATCAGCTCGGTTTAGGGGTGAACCTTGAGCTGAAAACCAATGGCTGTTCGGAGTCGGGATTGGTAGAAGCGGTGGTAAATAGCATCGCCGAGGTTGAGTTTCCAAAAGACCGGCTTCTGGTTTCCAGCTTTAATTATCGGGCACTTGTCCGATTTTCAGATCGTTCCGATATTCCGGTTGGCTGTTTGTTTGAGCGACTGCCGTTGAACTGGCGCAAGAAAGCGTTGCGGGTCAACGCGGTATCTATCCACTTCAACAGTAAGCGAACGTCAAAACGACAAATTTCCCGGGTGAAGTCCGCAGGCTATGAGCTGTATTGCTACACGGTCAACTCCCTGATGGTTGCCAGGCAACTGATTGAGGATGGCGTTGACGGTGTTTTCTCCGATTACCCTTTGTCAGATGACTGAAGGCCTGGCACCTTGGCCGTATGCCTCGTTCCCACGATTCCGAGGTTATCGCAAAACCCGTAAAAGGGTCTCTCCGCGTAGGTCGGTTTGCCTGCAAGCCGACACCTGACCAACCGCCATGCACCATAACCTCTGAGATTCATTGGGGATGGCGGTGGGGCCACGAGTCGGCTTGCAGGCAAACCGACCTGCATCCAAGCCATTTTTCCGAGTTTTGCGACACCTTCCAGAGCGAGGGGCGGCAGGGTTGGTTCAGCCTGCTTATGGTGATAGTTAAATCTCGTCCACTTCTCTGAGGTACTTGAACAACTTCCGTGCCGCCGCCGGGGGCTTGTCCTGAGACGCTTCTTTCTGGGCATTACGAACCAGTTGTCGGATATGCTGGTGGTCAGCTTCCGGGTAGTGCTCCAGATATTCAGTCAATACCGTGTGATTGTCATCGTCATGGATAAGCTGGTCGCGCCACCGCTCCAATTGATGAAACCGGCGGTTGTACTCTTCACTGGAGGAATCCAGCTGGTTAAGAAGCGCCATGATCGGCTCGATGTCCTGGTCAGCCATCAGTTTGCCAATAAAGCCCAGGTGGCGCTTTCTTGCATTGTTGCTTTTGATGCGTTTGCTCTCATCCAATGCTTCACGCAGGCGATCATTCAGCGGCAACTTATCCAGCAATGCCGGTTTAAGTTCCATCAGCCGGGCTCCAATGTTTTTCAGTTCATCCATGTCTCGCTTCAGCTCGGATTTGCTGACATAGATAATTTCTTCGGTTTCTTCATCGTCCCAGGCTTCCTGGATACGACGGCTCTTTTTACTCATAGAGAATAGCCATTGATGGGAATCTGCCTAACGTTGTTTATGAGAGAACAGTTCCATGGATGGAAAATGGATATCTCGGTATTTTACTTCAGAATGCTTCTCAATTGGGATGTTTTTACCCAACTCCTATGGACGTTTTGTTGCGGGCTCAGTGTATCAGTGCGTTCCTGTGGCTATGCAGCCATTGCAGGAATACCCTGAGGATATAAATGACAGCTGTCTTGCAAAATGGTGTCACTACCGATTCTCTGGCAAATCACGCAGAAATAACGTCCAGAACGTCAAGCACCCTGTCTATCTCTTCCGGCGTATGGTAGTGGACAAAGCCTATGCGCAGTAACCCGTCCCGCTCCTGAAGGTTAAGCCGGTCCAGCAGGTCCAGTGCATAGAAATGGCCGGACCAGGTGTAGATGCCGTGCCGTGCCAGCCGTTGTGCCAGCCTGGCCGAGGATTGTCGGTGGTGGGCCAGGGCAAAGGTGGGGGTTCGGCCAACCGTGGTATCTGAGCCGTACAAGGTGAACCCGGCCATGTGCTTGAGACCATCAAGAAACCGCTGTGACAACTGTCGTTCGTGTTCCTCAATCCAGTTTGCCGATGCTTGCAGTCCCTTGCGGTCATGGCCAGAACCGGTGAGCCAGCCATGGTATTTAATACAGGCCAGCAAGCCGACAATCGCCGTAAAGTTCTGTGTCCCTGTCTCCCAGCACCAGGGCGGCTGGTCATTTGCCGCCCGGACTTTATAGGGCTTCAGGCTGCCCAGCAGTTCTGGCCGACCATACATCAACCCCAGGTAAGGGCCGCAAAACTTGTAGGCAGAACAGGCCAGGAAATCGGCATCAAGGGCCTGCACATCCGGTAACCGGTGGGCGGTGTAGTGAACGGCGTCAACATGAACCAGGGCATTCACGGAATGGGCAGCTTTAATCAGCTCTGCTGCCGGGGTGATGCTGCCGGTCACATTGGAGGCCAGGGTAAACGCCACCAGTCGTGTTCTGCCGGACAGCAGGCGCTCAAGCTCCGTAACGCAGAGATTCTGACTGGCAGTGAATTCCATCGTCCGGACTGTACATTCCCGTTCCTCTGCCGCCAGTACCCAAGGGGTGATATTGGCGTCATGATCCAGCGATGAGACAATAATCTCATCGCCTTTTTGCCAGGTTCTGGCTATGGCCCTGCTCAGGGCAAAGGTCAGGGAAGTCATGTTGGCACCGAAGGCAATGCTGTAAGCAGGGGCATTTAATAACTGCCCTGCTGCCTCCCTTGTCTGCCCGATCAGCGCCATGGTTTCTTCACTGGTGGCAAAAAAGCCACCCAGGTTAGCGGAACCCGATTGCTGGTAATCGGACATGGCACTGATCACCGATACCGGAACCTGGGTACCTCCCGGCGCATCAGAATAGACGGCCCGCTGGTTTCCCTCTAGCCGCTCAAGGGCTGGAAATTGCTCTCGGATGCGCTGGAGGCTGGTTGAGGTATGCTGTTTTTCCACTGTTCATCCTCCAGGGTTACCGTAATAACGAAAACATCCCGATGCCCGGAGACTTCGCCACTGCTGACCTGCAGCGCAGAGGTGTAGTGATAGACCCGCCGGTCATTACAGTAAACAATATCCCCGGGCAACAGCGTAGCACTATAGGCAGGTTTTTGTTCCGGATGATAAAAAATTCCAGTCTCTGCCCCCTCGACGTTTTTGCGGTCAGTGCAGATGATGGCGATCAGGTCGAAGCCATCCTGGTGAATGCCTTCCGGCACTGGCAAGCCGTGATCACCGTCGGAGCAGGTGATCCGGATTTGATGCACGCCATAAACGGTACGTGCCGGATCAAGACCGAAAAAACCGTTTACCTGTCTGAACAGGGACTGAAATTCCGGCAGCTCTGCCAAGGCTGGTTCAATTTCGGCAAATTCCCGCAGAATGTCGCCACTGAGATAATTGACCGCACGGGACTGGACAAAGTCATCGTGAGGTAATCTTTCCAGGCGTTCTGCAGGCCCGGTAAAGCGGGAGTAACGGCGAAAACGGTAGTGACCGCTGACATAAGGGTCAGCGGCAAGATTGGCAAAAAAAGGCGCAAAAGCGTTCAGGTCAAGATCAGTCAGCCGCTGGTGTGAAAAGGTAAAATCAGGTGAAATAACAGCCATGGTCACCCTCCTGCCATTACTGATGCTGTTCTACGGTGTCTGCAACATAATAGACGACATAATCTAGATGTTCATATCCGCTACGAAGCGTGCCTGGTGAAGCTGGACAAGCATTTTTTTACCGGTTTGGTATCAGCTGCCATTGCCTGGTCATTGCATGAATCACCAGTTAGTTTAGATAAATTAGTGTACAAGGCTCTCTGCGCAAGTCTGAATCTTAATTACGTGCTTTTAGGGCAGATCCCGAATAAGTCAGCGGCTGGTATAAATAGTTCTTCATGGAATACGGCAGCGGCAGGCAGTCAGAGCCTGATGCCAGGACTTTTGCCAAGGGCACCCGGTTCTCTACCAGCCTTGAACGAATGCAGGTTCGGGCGCAGGCCATTAGCGTCCTCGGTTGATAAGCAGGAATGTAATTGTGCAGGGCATCAACAAGGCCTCTGGCTGCAGCAATGTCCAGTGCGGTGTTACCAGATTCATTGGGAATATTGGCATGGGCACCATTGGCCAGCAGACTGTCAACGATCTCCGGCCAACGATGTTGAAGCGCCCGATGCAGTGGGGTATTGCCTAAACTACCGGGTTTATTGGGATTGGCTCCATTGGCCAGCACGCTATAGAACAGGCTGCTGATGTTGAAATGGAGATAGTAATGTAGAGTCCAGTTAAGTGGAGTCTGACCCCACGGGTCAGGAATATCTGGATCGGCACCTCCTTGCAGTAAAGTGTTAACACCCGAAATACTGCATCTCAATACCGCTAAGAGCAGCGGAGTATGATTCATGCAGTCAATGGCGTTGATATAGGCACCTCTGTCAAGCAGGCAATTCACGATCTTGGTGTTCGCTGTCGTATGGGTGGAAGAAGTGGCCAAATGCAGCGCTGTGCGACCATCATCGTCACTGGCGTTCAGGTCAGCTCCCCTGTCCAGCAACAAATTGACGGTTTTATAGTTGCCCAGCCTTGCAGCTTCCAGAAAAGGCGTAGTGTATTTTCCCTCCAAATAGGGTGTGAAGATTCGGGTCTGCTCTGCGATCCAGCAGCGCCTTGACGATATTTGTATCTTCCAGTCTGCCGACGGCCCAATACAGAGGGGTAGAGCCACACGCACCGCGGATATTGGGGTCAACGCCCTGGTCCAGCAAATGGTTGACAGTGGCCAGGTCATTACGCAAGATTGCCCGTTCCATCAACTTTGCCATATCAGTTGTCGCTGCAGGCAACTGCCTGCTGCCTGAGACGGCCACTGCAGATTCTGAATGATCGACCTCTGTCGTGTTATCAGGCAACGGGAGATCGACTGCTGATGTGGATTCCACGCTGGCATCGGCTACCATTTCCTGCGAATGGTCATGCTCCGTCCTGACGCTTGAGAACATTGTCGTATTCCCGCTCAAGATACAAAAAACAGCAAATCGCTTAAAGAAAATAGTGCACAAGGCTCAGTGCGCAAGTCTTGATAAAGGTTGCTGATTAGACTCTGAATCTGCAATTGATCATCTATCTGATGCATTATTAACTTCACAGCGGCACAATAGTTGAAAACCTCCGTAGGCATAAACACAACAGATCAGGTGCAATCATGGGCGAACCTTCCAATGCAGTACTGGATCCACGAAGTGAAGAGACCAGGCTGAAAACACTGGCCAGTGATATTCTGGCTGAGGCCGCCAGGCAGGGAGCGGATGCCTGTGAGGTGGGCATCAGTATGGATGCCGGCCTGTCGGCCAGCGTTCGTATGGGTGACGTTGAAACGGTTGAGTTTAACCGTGACCAGGGACTGGGCATCACCGTTTATCTGGGTAAACGAAAAGGGTCTGCCAGTACCTCTGACAGCAGCCCCCAAGCCATCCGGGAAACGGTAAAAGCGGCCTGCGATATTGCCCGTTACGCTTCAGAGGACCCTTATGCAGGGCTGGCCGACTCCGTTTTAATGGCGGACGGTGATTCACTGCCGGATCTTGACCTGTACCATCCCTGGGGAATTGATGCCCAACAGGCGATTGATCTGGCCATGCAATGTGAAGATGCCGGACGCTCCTTCAGTAATAAAATTGTCAATTCCGATGGTGCAAGTGTCTCCAGCCATCAGGGTTGCCGGGTCTATGGCAACAGCAACGGGTTTATTGGCAGCTATGTTTCCAGTCGCCATAGCCTGAGTGCGGTGTTGATTGGCATGCAGGGTGACGAGATGCAGCGGGATTACTGGTACACAGTAAACCGTGATGCCAGCGAGCTGGAAAAGGCGATCGCTGTTGGTACGAAAGCAGCTGAACGCACGGTGCGCAGACTAGGAGCCCGAAAAGTAGGTACTGCAGAAGTACCCGTTCTGTTTGCGCCGGAGGTGGCTTCAGGTCTTATTGCTCATTTTCTGGGGGCGATCAGCGGTGGTAGCCTCTATCGACAGGCCTCTTTCCTGTTGGATCACCTGGGCAAGCCGGTGTTCCCGCAATGGATGCGTATTCATGAGCAACCATTGCTGAAAAGCATGCTGGGGTCCGCCAGTTTTGATAACGATGGGCTGGCGACCTATGCCAAGGACTTCATTACTGACGGCATTCTGCAGCATTATATTTTAAGCACCTACTCTGCCCGCAAGCTGGGGATGGACAGCACCGCCAATGCCGGTGGTGTTAATAATCTGTTCGTGGAAAGCAATGGGGGAGACCTTGATGCGCTGCTGAAACAGATGGGAACCGGACTACTGGTCACCGAGTTGATGGGGCAGGGGGTCAATACCGTTACCGGTGACTACTCCCGTGGCGCTGGTGGCTTCTGGGTAGATAATGGTGAAATTCAGTTCCCGGTTTCGGAAGTGACGATTGCCGGTAATCTGAAGGATATCTACCGCAATATTGTGACCGTGGGCAGTGATGTGGACAGGCGTGGGAATATCCAGACCGGCTCAATTCTGGTTGGCAGTATGAAGCTTGCCGGTGAGTGATTGGTAAAAGACAAAAGAAGGGAACCACAAAGGCAAAGGAAAAGCATGATTTGGTATGGAGCTGTACTGAAATAACTTCGACATTTCTACAGACGCTACCCGCTGCCCGCAAAAGCTGGAACCACTTGTG
>NZ_JAHHPP010000256.1 GCF_024606265.1 Endozoicomonas sp. SESOKO1 | reverse complement strand
GATATCAACCGGACAAAACAGATCCTGTCGGATGAGAGCCTCTGCGAGTTCATCCTGGTATTCGAAAACCATATGACGCCTACCGCACGTTTTGCTGACATTCTACTGCCGGATATCACCACCATCGAAAACCATGAAGTGGCCAGCAACGGTTATGCCTCCGGAAGCCTGGGCGCCGTGATTCCGCTGGTGCCCGCTATTGCCCCGATGTATGAGTGCCGCAGTGCATACGACATCTGTGCAGGTATTGCCAGGCGCTTTGGCCTGGAAGAACAGTACACAGAAGGCAAGACCCATGAGCAGTGGGTGGCGGAACTGTATGAGCAGATGCGCAAAGAACAGCCTCAGGTACCAACGCTGGAAGACCTGCGTCGTGACGGTCCCTACAAGCAGCTGGCACCGAAAAATATTCGTATCGCCCTGGAAGATTTCCGCAAGGATCCTGTGAAGAACCCGCTGGGCACACCATCCGGTAAAATAGAGATTTACTCCGAACAACTGGCGACCATTGCCGCTGAATGGGAACTGCCAGAAGGTGATGTGGTGACACCGCTGCCACAGTACGTGACCACCTGGGAAAGCCATCTGGACCCGCTGACGGCAAAATATCCCCTGCAGTTAATTGGCTTTCACACCAAGGGCCGTGTGCACTCCACATACCATAACGTCGCTTTGCTGCGTGAAGCCGTAACGGATGCGGTGTGGATGAACCCGGCTGATGCCGAAGCCCGGGGAATCAAAGATGGTGACATGCTGAAAGTCTGGAATGACCGTGGCGAGACCCGGGTTCCGGCTAAAGTCAGCCCCCGGATTATGCCCGGTGTCGCCGCCCTGGCAGAAGGTGCCTGGTACGCACCGGGTAAAGACGGTGTTGACCGTGGTGGCTCATTCAACGTGCTGACCACTCAGCGCAATACGCCATTGTCAAAGGGTAACCCGATGCACACCAATCTGGTGGAAATTGCCAAGGCATAACAGGATAGGAATAACGTTCGATGAAGCAACTCTCGATGAAACAGTTGGGATTTTACGTCGACACGGCCAGGTGTACGG
>NZ_JAHHPP010000255.1 GCF_024606265.1 Endozoicomonas sp. SESOKO1 | reverse complement strand
AGAAAACACCGTTTTCAAATTGTAATCAGCACCAACCATTAAACGGGCTAATCAGCCCGTTTTTTTTGTGCCTACTAATTAGCACCGACGATTAATCAGTAGCCTAATAATACCGCCCTGCTTTTCCGTGTAGGCGGCTTTTCCCGTATAGGGCTACTGCAACCCTATGAATTAGAAAGCCGCCCTGACCGCCCTCAACGCCGCTACAGCCGCCTAATACTAATTGACTAAATAGCCTATAGAGATAGCGGGAGCCGGGCTATACGGATAGGCGAAAAATTAGCCCGTTCAGGCGGCTTTCCCACTATAGGGCTATTGATACCGCTATTGATTGGAAAAGCCCCGGAGATCGGCCTGAACGGCGACAGCCGTTTACCCAGAGTAGACGGTAAAGCGAGGGTGACAAACAGGTTTAAGCGTCAATGTTATGACCCTAAAGATCAGCCTCTGTATCAGCCTTGGCCAAGCCTTACTTAACCAGTCTTGCTCACGCCTTACCTAACCAGTCTTGATCACGCCTTAACAGCCCGGTTCCGGCCACGCCTTAACTATGCCTTCGTTTGAATATCAGTCATCGTCGAAGCCGATACACCATCAACCAGTGTCCGGTTGATCATCGGGTGTATTTCATCGGTCGGACCAAAGTCAGAATCAGGATGATAGGCAACGAGTTTCATCACTGTGTTTTCACCATGATCCGATCTGAAGAAATGCTTTACATCAGCAGGCATGAAAAAGATATGACCATCTTCGAGGTCAATGACCTTTTCAGGAGTCGTGCATTTAGCACCGCCTACCATGATGAACCCGGCTCTCATGCTCGGGTGGGTGTGCATCGTCTGAAGCACACCCTCTGGCATATAGAGGGCATTCAGGCATGGATCACCCTTGCGGATCGGAGCTTGAAGCATTGAGTCTTTGCAACCATCAATGTAGTTGAGCCTGCCTTCCGGTTCTACTTTCCCGACTGCCACGTTGCCGTGATAACCCACTCTCTGCCATACCACAAAGCGATAGTGTTCTGATTGGGCTTTCCATTTAAAACCATCAGGCATTACAAACCAGAATCCGGCAGCTACATTCAGGTAAAATTCATCACTTTCAGCGAGGGTAATCTGTCCCTCATGGACATAGCCATAGCAGGCACCGTTGGATGGAATAAGGCCACCGTCACGCTCTCGCTTTTTTGAGTCATTTTCAAAGCCATAAACAATGGTATGAAGCCCCGGAGTATCATCTTCATAGACCTTGCCGAAGTATTCTTTTGTTACATGAAAAGGATGCTGTTCCATAAGCCTGCCTTAGAATTGCTGTTTTATGTTTTTGACAGTTGCACCGTGGGAAGCCTGATCTATTGGCTTCAGAATAATTTCATCAAAATTCATGCAATCCGGTGCATCGAGCAGGTAGGAGATAAACTCGCCTACCTCATCAGGCTCTAATTGCCGAACACCATCGGTATGCTTGAGAGCCTTTTCAGAATCACCCTGATAACGGTTCTTCTGGAAGTTGGTATTACCGAGTCCTATTTCCATTGAGGTTGTCCTGATGCCACTGCCGAGCCATTCATGGCGCAGGGTTTTCATAATGGTATTTGAGGCTGACTTACTGGCGCAGTAATCCGCTCCCCCGGTGTAATTGAGGTAAGCGGCAATAGAACCCATGTGGATAAAGTGGCCTTGAGTCTTAACCAGATGGGGATACGCCCATTTAGCGACATAGGCTAATCCGAGGGTATTGGTCTCAAATACCTTAGCAACGTCCTCTGCTGCCTTTTCATGCAACGGGAGCTTTCCGATAGCGAGGCCAGCCGAATAGATCACAGCATCAAAAGGCTTATCCGGGGAGAATACTTCCGTGAAGAATGCCTTAACTTGATCCCGGTCAGTAATATCGAGGGAGAGCTCTGAACTTCTCCCGACTGCTATAACCCGATGGCCTGCACATGACAGTACATGAGCAATGCCCTCGCCATAGCCCGAGGTACCACCGATGACTAATACTTTTTTTGACTGCATTCAGACCTCCCAAGCCTGCGAAAAATCATCATCCTGAATGAGCTTGCTCTTGGGTATTCCGACCCTGGATGCGAGCCTGATGACTTCCTCTGCTTCCATCTGCAGGCGAGCCATAATCTCCTGCTGTGATAGCCCTTGCTCAATAAGTGACTGGACAATATCAGCCATATTGAGAACGCCGTGTGTACCTCTCGCCCGGTTATGGCGAATGGTGGCCATTTTCTGGCTCGACTCATCCTTGGGAGTTGTCATTACCGTCGGGACCAAACCGGCAGTGAGCTTAAAAATGTCCGCATCACCTGATACTGTCCAGCGGTGGAAACCATCGACTATTTCAAGATCAGGATTGACGACAATAGGCTGTGTCCAACCATCTTCGATAATGCTGATCTTCAGGAGTTTTAATTCAGTGGAGGCTACACGGTTGGGATTGTAATTGTTTGGCTTGAGTTCGTTCCGGTCACGCCAGACTACCTTACTGATCGGTTGGCCTTCGTGCTTTGCCTCTTTCTTTTTTGCCATAAATCTTTTTCGCCTCTTCGAGCGTTATTCCGATTTTATTCCGTGTCCTTTCACCTTGAGCCGCCATGCCTTGACTGATACGGCCTTTGAAGTCTCCCCGGATAGCCATTTTTCCGAGGAACTTCCATGAGCAACCGGATAACGGGTGAGGTTCTTCTTCCGGGATAGGATCGTCGGTGTAATTCTTGTGATACCGGATCATTCCGTTGATCTCTAATGCAACGAGCCTTTTGTTTTCATCATCAAACTGGTCAAGGATATTTTGGATATGATCCCGCCATGAAGTCTGATCAGGTTTAAAGCCCGATGAATAGAGTTCGGTGTTGGAGTATTTCGCTGCCGTTGCTGCACCTGGGACCCGATGGATCATCTTCTCCCACATTTCCGGGAAGCATTGAGCGTAGAGCCATAAGCCCCTCAATGGTTCTTCTCCGAACGGTGGGCAGACCCTTTGCCCGAGGAAATTTTCATGGAGGTCAGTACGGTTAACAATGTCGTACGTCCGGTTGTAGTCCTCATCCTTGACTCTTACTAACCGCCATACGTCCTTGGATGACCAGTCATAAATCGGATAAGCAAAAGCGACTCCCTTCTCAGGAGTAGAGAGGAAGTTGTCTTGCTTCTTCCGGGCAACGCATCGGTATCGCCTGATACTTTCTTCAGTGCGGATACCTTGAATGACGACTTTATTGGTCTTTTTGAAATGGGCAAGACCCCATTCCTGCATCGTCATTCCAAACTCGAACCGTGGGTGTTTGTTAATAGCCCATTCCGGCTTTTGCCTTACCCAGAGGTGTTCTTCTTCGGGATGCCAGCAATGCCAGAAGGGTTGTTCATTGGAACAGGCATTGCGGTGTCTGACCGGGAGGCAGTACCACTCTAAATTGACATCCTCACGCTCATAAATCCGCTGGACGTATTCGACTGTCGGCGGGTGTATCGCCTCTTCGTCGTAGAAGACAGCCTTAACTGGCAGTTTGCCGAGCCGGGTAGCAACTTCGATTGTGCAGAGCAGCATGGCGGTTGAGTCCTTCCCACCACTGAAACTCACGATAACTTCATCATAGAGTTTGTAGAGGTATTCAATCCGCTCTAACGTCTTTTCATAGACGTTTTGATCAATGTATTTCTTCTTGTGATACATACTTGTCCACCAGCACCATAAGAGCGTCTTCTGTCGCTGTGATTGATAAGTCATTCTTAATCTGATTGATCACTTCAATGAGCTTGAGCTTATTGTCGTGAAGCATGATCAATTCAAAGGCTGAATAACCGTCATCAGTCCGTTTACGCTCCCGATCTGGATCATCGTCGTCGCTCGCCTTGGGAGCCTCGGGAACATCGAAGAACTCATCAGTGCTGACCTGAAAGAAATTTTCATCAAAGCCGAGCAGGTCTAAATCGAAATCAACCGCCTCAAGCGACTCCATTTCGAGATTCAGTTTTTCCATATCCCAGCTTGAATTGAGAGCGATCTGGTTATCAGCAATGACATAAGCTTTCTTCTGCGCTTCGGTCAGATCAGCGAGAACAATACAGGGTACGGTTTTGAGTTCGAGTTTCTTTGCTGCCATTAGTCGCCCGTGGCCAGCAATAACCCCGTTTTCCCCATCAATCAAAACCGGGTTCGTAAAGCCGAACTCTTTGATGGATGAGCAAATCTGTATGATCTGTTCTTCGTCGTGGACCCGGGAATTATTCACATAAGGAATCAGGTCGCTGACTTTCTTTTCGACGAGCTTATGTTTTTTCTTTGCTGTCATTCCTTAACGCCTTATTTTATCTGCGACCTTCTCAATGCCACGGCTCGCAATGTAGCCGCCGATACCGAGTTGGACGATTGAAAAAAGTTTGAGTTCAACGGCCTCTGATAAATCAGGTGCCGACCATCCGAGCCACCGGGCAACAATCAACCCGGTAAAAACGAGCATAACGATTGGTCGCCATGATCGTTGTAGCCAGCTATCGCCTTGGGCTTCAGCCTTAATTACCCCGGCACGTTGGGCTAGTTCATCGAGCTCGCCATTGACTGCTAGATCCACCAGCTCATTTTTCGCCCGAGCCGCCTTGTCAGGATCAGGAATAACTTTTTCAATGATCTTCCCGATAACTGGAATCGCTGCCGCCCAGGTCATTGAATTGACTCCAACCAGTCCTCAACAATGAAGCTCGGACAGGTCTTGTACGGGGTGAAATAGTAATGGCCGACGACTTTTGCCTGTGGGTAACGTAGCTGGAGTGTCTCGATCAGCATTTCGAGAATGAGCCATTGCTCGGAGGTGTAGTTTTCCTCTGGATTACCGTTTTCATCAATCCCACCGATTAGGCAGACGCCGAGAGATTCATGGTTGTGGCCACGTACATGAGCGCCTTGGGCTTGAGAATGCCGACCAGCCTTAATCGCTCCATCACGCTCAATAATCCAGTGGTATCCAATATCAGACCAGCCGTTATCAACCGTGTGCCAATGCCGTATATCAGCAGTGGTCACGCCTTGATTGGCTCGGGTAGCTGAACAGTGGATAACGATGTAATTGGTTTCCGTCCTTGGAATCATCGCTCTATCCCTAAAGATTTTGTCTACTGCTTGAAAAAATAGGCAGCTATCCCGATGACTGCTGAAATAACGATCCAACCGAACCTTTCGATATGGGCGATAATGACACCCCTCGAACTGCTCTGAAATTCGAGCGTCCTGATCCGTCTCTCCAGGTCGGAAAGTTTAGAATCTTGTTGGCTCAGGTTTTCAGTCTGGTGGGCTATACGTTCTTCAATTCTTGCTAGATGGGATACTGCCTCACTGAGTTTGTCCAGCTTCGTATCAATACGATCCAGACGGTCGGAGAGGTCAGCCATAAGTGCTTCCTGCACAGAGAAATTTTAGGCATAAAAAAACCTCACATCTGTTTCAGGTGAGGTTTTGGACTATGGGAAAAAGTACCTGAATTTGTTTTCATTAGCAAGTTTTTGCCAATTTTGGTCAAATTTTGATCATCTCTCCTTGCCATACTTTAGCCTCAAAACAACGGACGCTACAGTTGGCAATCCGAGCCTATCAAGATAGTGGTCACAGAGATTCCAGTAGTAGTCATGCCATGTCTCAAAATCCCGTTTCCAGTTACACCGATGAATCTTGCATCTGTTTATTATTAAGTTCTTCGGGTATAGCTCGCGACCTGAGATTACGAATGACCGATAGTTCAAAACAGTGTATGCGACAACGTCCCTGATCTTCTCCTTAGTCACTTCCCGGTAAACCCGGTCAATGCTCGCAAAGTTTTCAGTAACGTCATTGTCGAGCCAACGGAAGAACCGGCCTTGCTCTGGCAAGAACTCTTCAGTTCTCGGACCGTAAGCCCACTTTACCCACGCCTTGAATGGATCATCGAGCCTCTCAACTGCACTGATAATCATACCGGCCTCGACTGCATGACAGATCATGCTGTTGGTATCGAGCTTTTGGGAAGTGTCCTCTGCGTAGAATCCGACCGGGCTAAACTCTTCGAGCAATGCTTCCCTTGTCTCTTCCTTGCAGCGGTGAACAGTTCGGAGGTATTTAGCGAAATCAGGTTTCTTTGCCTCTGCCCTGAAATTGGCCTCTAGCCCTTTACTGGTCAGGTGCGTTGCATAAGCGTCGTGGATAGCCTGTCTTGCCGTTGTGAGTTGCATGGCTATTGATCTCCGTATCGTGCGATCAGTACCGCATCAGCCCGACCATTGTCTTTTTTCCGGTGAACGTCAGCATCCGGGTATAGGTCTAATACCTTACCTCTCGAAGCATTCTTATCAGCGCCGATCAATCCCGCTGCCCGTTTCCACCGTTGCGGGGTGACGTACATCAGGGGCAAGCCCAAAACACTTACAGCCCCTTCGACAGCCCCATAAGAACGCCCGAAGTTAAACATGGATACAACGCCTTGACCTGGCATTGCTCCGACCTTTTCGAGATAGACCATCTCGACATCATGCCGGTTATAGCCACCGATAAGCTTCATCAGTTCGTAGCCGCTGACTTTCCGTTTCTTCCCATCCGGGACGGTTGGCATATCCACCAGCTTGATTAGCTGGAAACTGGTACTTTCCAGAACCGCTATCCCACCCGACAGACCCGGGTCTATTCCTATGATTATTCTCATACCTTCCTATTCCCTAATTTCTCTTAAATTTCTTCCCTGCTTTTTTCCTTTCCAGGTTCCCCTTCTCGCTGATTTGCCATGCTTCCCTCACGCCCCCCATCCTTACTGCTCTCCTTAAGGAGAGAGCAGCAAGGGGGGGTGGTGTCGGCTAAAGGCATCAACGAGCCGGAACCCCTTGAAAACAAAGGGTTTCAGGGGAGCAGGTGGGGAGGAAATTTAAAGCACCTCTAAAAACCATAGGGGGAGGGGGATTTTTGATTAAAATTTGAGCAGCTGAATCAGTCATTATCTAACACCTCCTGCCCCTTTTCAGTGACCGTCACAAAAGGCGCATCAACTGCTAAAAACCCCCTGTTAATCAAGGCGTCCAGAGTTCTCCGCCAGTGCTTGGAGCAAATAAATCCTTGGTCATAGCAGTCCTGTTTAAGAACCCTTAACTCAATTCGCGCATGACTTGGATCACGGCCACTGCTTTCAAGTGTTTGCCTTGCATTTGAGTAGAGGCTACTTAATGTCTCAATGATCTTTTTTTGCCGATCCCCGATATTGGATTCGAGCGCTTTTTTAATTTTTTCGCTCTGTATATCTGCCGGGTTAAATGCTTGCAAAACACAGCTATATTGAGGCTCGCCTTCCTCGTCAAAGAAAGGGAGTTGAATCGGGTTAAATAGGAAGTCTATTGGTTCCGGTTCATCAGCATCTTTCATCTTCTTCGTCGTGATTCTGATTGAATCATCTGACTTGACCACGGCATATTCCGCATCGAGCGCACCCTTGAGCGCACTGTTGCCACGGGCACGATCCTTCGAGCCGACCCCGGTGTGGTGGACGATCAGGACGCAGCACTCATACTTGGATCGGAGCAACTGGTCGATGTTGTTGATAAAGGTGTTCATTTCCTTAGTGGCATTTTCGTCGCCCGGACCGAAGTTTCTCGCCAAGGTATCAATAACAATCATTGAGGGGATAATACCGCCGGTCTCTTCGACAATTTCCTCTATGCTATCGCTGACCATCCGGGCATTGCCGAGTTCAATGAGCGAAGCTGAGCATTGGCTGACGTAAATCGGGGCATTGCGGAGGTTATAACCATTGGCAACCTGCCATGCCATTAGGCGACGAGATAGCCCATTAAATCCCTCGCCTGCTATGTAGAAAACGGGACCCGGGGTTTTGACCGGCTTGCCGTGCCAATCGCTACCAGTGGCAACACAGCAAGCGAGATCAATAGCGGAGAATGATTTGCCACAAGCCGGTTCACCAAACATCAGTGATAGGCTGTCCATTTCCAGAAAGCCTTTAATGAGCCAGTTGATCGGCTTCACACCTTTGACCAGTTCCTTAACATGGCTAAAGGCAAACTGTGGCTTGGGAGGCGGCTCGACGTAGACCGGCGAGCCAGGGTTATTGTTGGTGTGTGTCCGGGTAATGCTGGCAATGGTGCTATTGAGTTCAGCATCAGAGAGTGGTGGTGTATTTGACTGGTTCCATTGATCCAGAATGCTTTTGATTTCTTGGAGTGAACTCCCCTGCTGAATTAACTGGCCAGCCATACTCGCCGCTGCATTGTTCCGGCCTTGACCCTCGGCTAAATTGCTTCCGTCGTGTGGTAACGGATACTGGTCAGTTGAAAACCCGAGATTGCCCTCCAGTGCTTCTGTAGCCGACTGGCCATTAAAGCCATTGATAGCCGCTACATCGTCCGGGGAGAGCATTGGTAGATCGTGGAGATCAGCGATATCCATGTAGCCATCTGTCTCCCACTGATAGAGCGTTCCATCAGCGTGAGTACTCCCAGGTGCGACGACATAACCACCAGCGCCACGTACATCAATCCGGTTTTTCCGGGCAGAGTTTTGAATTGGATATTCAGGGTTTACCTGAAAGTAGAAGTGCTTGCCCTTGCTGGTCGTCACCCGGAGGGGGGTCCGAGTAATGGCTCCGTCCTCAATAAATTTGACTGCCTCGGCACTGTCAGCATCGACGACAACAACACCATAGCCGGTCGCTATTGCCCAGTTGGTATGCGGGAAAAGATTTGTCCAATGCTCGATCTGGCTATCTGCAGGGGCTTCATGCTGATACTGCTTCCAGCGATAACGGGGAGCCTTCGGCCAGTCCTCTTTCGCCTTAACTATCTCGCCAGAGCAACGATCATTAACAAACCATTCTGGCGGTTCTTCAAAAGGGTTGCCGAGGGGAAAAATGGAGAGACCGGCTTCGTTAAGCTTCCAAGCCTCGGCTGCGGTGTTTGGTAAATTTGCATCCATGTCTTAACGTCCTGTTTTTTATTTTTTGTTCTCAAAGTAAGCGGCACACTCGGCACACATCGAGCAACCGGGGACTGCTATCTGTCTCGCTGAAGGTATTTGGAGTCCACATTCCTCGCAGTTGTCAGCAGAGTCCTGTGGGGTGAGTTGGCGTTTTTGCTGGTGGCTTTTCAGCAGGGCTTCCATTTCCCTATCTTGGTATTCACCCGCCTTGTCTGCATCATCCATCGACAGACTTCTGCCCTTCGGCGGTCAGCATATCCGGGGTGAACTGAGGAACGATGGTTGACCAGAACAGTCGCCTGATTTTGCCAATCTCTTTTTTATCGTTCTCATAGAGTGAGATTTCGCCCTTTGAGCAATGGAGGATTTTTGCGAGTTCATCCATGGTCAGGCCATTCGCTTGACGGTAATTACGGAGTACCTGTCCCGGAGTATTTTTAACTTTCATCCCATAACCCCTGTTTAATTAAGTGTTGTTGGCAGGAGAGTATAAATTATTAACTGATCGAAACTGAATGAGCAACAAGTTTATAAAAAGCGTAACCGGCTTTCTATTTTGTGTTTAGAAAGAGTAAAATTTGGCAACTGATACTATCCGCCAGAAAAGACAGGGAAAACACAATGATAACGTGGCAACAACGAATAAGAGTCTTGCTCGACAAAAGGAACATAACGCAGACAGAGCTTGCAGAAAAATTAGGCGTAACTAAAGCGACTGTTTCCGTATGGCTCCGGGAAGAAGCCACATTAACAGAAAAAAATATTGATAAGCTGCAGCGTCGAATTGCCCCGGTCTTGGGAGTGACGCCAGATTACATAAGGGATGGCCATGAGTCAGAGACTTCACCCGGTCTTTTTATCCCCGATCAAGGCCGGTCAGTCCCTCATCTGTCTGGCAGTGATATTTCCCACTGGCATTTGAACAAAACTGTCGCCAATACCGTACCCTGGATGTATTGCCCGATAGATTGCAGTGAAGAAGCGTTTTGTTACACCATACCGAATAAAGTTATGGAAAATGGGGGGGGGACAACAGATAACCTCCCTTACAAATCGTTGGTTTTTGTTGATCCGAAGCTATCACTGGAATACGAGACGCAATGCCTTTTTTATGACCAGACACCCATAATCGGCACCTATGGGGAGCATAATGGCAAGAGCTACCTTGTGTACTCCAATGTCAGGTTTAATCCGGTACAAGTTGTTAGAGATAACTATATCGGTCGAGTTATTGGATATTTCTATGGGGTGAACAAATCGACACAGGCTGGTAGTCAAAGTTAAAAAAATTATGATTTATTGTTGACAGTCAAATCTCTTGAATGGCAACCTTTTGGTTACTGACGGATAAGATTAATAAACGTTAACCCAAATGGTTGCCATAAAAATGAATATCAATAGACAAATGGATTCTGTCGAAGTCATTGCACATGAAGTTCTATCCCTCCATGAACAAGAACTTTCTCTCATCCAAAGAGCTAATGAAGTCAGGAAAAAAGCTGAAGAAGCGAGAACCCTGCTATCTGATCTAATCACTTCTATTCAAGAATCAACCCCTCATGCACTGCCGGGATTATTCACAATCAATGGGCTGCTGTTCGACATAACCCGGAAAGATGGCTACATCGAAATCCATAAAGTGTCTGACCTCATAAATCATCTCGAAGCTATACCCACCAGCTAACGGCTTAACCCGCAACAACAACCACAACAAAAGGAAATTGCTATGTCCGAAAGCAATGATGCTTCACGGCTGGACAAACTCGCCTATGAATTAGAGCTCGCCAAACAAACCGAGCAGCAAGCAAAAGATCACCGCCTTTCTATTGAGCAGCAGTTAAGTGAAGTCGTCGGTGTCAAAGACGAGGGTAGCCATACCTTGAAAGGGGCTTACTACAAAGTGACCACCTCTTCCGGGTACACCAGAACCCTCGATGAAAAAAAGTGGGATGAGGTCAAAAGCCGTATTCCGGAAGCGGTAGCGAATAACCTGGTACGCACAAAAACAGAGCTCAACATCAAGCAGCTAAAGAGCCTGCAGAGCCTCGATCCTGCCCAATACAACATCGTTGCCGAGGCGGTGACTACTAAGCCGAAAAAGGTGTCGATCAAGTTTGAACGATTGGAGGGTGATCAGTAATGGCTATCTCTCTCGAATCCATCAGCCGCTCAACTGGTATCAAAGCACCGAGAATGGTCTGTTATGGACCGGCCGGTGTTGGTAAATCAACCCTCGGTGCATCGGCTCCGAGCCCTATCTTTGTTTGCACTGAGGACGGCTTGGGCAGACTCGAAGTTGATGCCTTCCCGATGATGCAATCATTTCAGGACGTACTTGATGCCTTAACCGTTCTCTACTCATCTGATCACCAGTACCAGAGTGTCGTCATCGACAGCCTTGATCACCTCGAACCGATGGTGTGGAAACACCTCTGTGAAACCTATGTCGGACCGAAGGGTGAACGCTATGAATCCATTGAAGACTTCGGCTATGGCAAGGGCTTTATTCTCGCCCTTGACCTCTGGCGACAGCTTTTAAATGTCCTTGATGCACTCCGCAATCAAAAAGGCATGGCAATCATCCTGATTGCTCATTCCGAGATTAAACGGTTTGAGAGTCCGACCACTGACAGCTACGACCGCCACCAGATCAAACTTCATAAACGGGCTTCTGATCTGGTGCAGGAATCCGTCGATTGTGTCCTATTCGCTGACTATAAAACCGTCATTGAAAAGGAAGAAGCCGGTTTCAACAAGACCAAAACCCGAGGCATTAGCACCGGGCAACGCTACCTGTTTACCGAGGCTCGCCCGAGCTTCATTGCAAAAAATCGCTATGGCCTGCCTCCTGAGCTTCCGCTGAGTTGGCAAGCATTTAGTGACGCACTGACCCAAACCACCAGCCAGAAATAAGGAGATTAATGATGGCTCAATTAGGTTTTAATGCAGGCGACTACGATCCAACGGATGACTTTGAACCACTCCCGGCTGGTGAATATCTCACCATGATTACCGAGTCTACGCTGGAAAATACCAAGACCGGTGGGCGCATGGTAAAACTGGCCTACACCGTAATGGAAGGGCAGTTTGAAGGCCGTAAACTCTGGTCACAGCACAACATTGAAAACAGAAACCCAAAGGCAGAAGAAATCGGGAGAAAGGAGTTAAGCCGGATTGCTCATGCCATTGGCCAGCCGATGATTAACGACACTGACCAGTTATTGCAGCAGATCGTTCGCATTCGGATTGTCATTAAGAATGACCCGGGTTATGGACCCAAGAATGAGGTCAAGAAGTGGATCGGCACCGGTAATAATCACCCGTCCTACCAGCAGCAGGCAGCAGTGCCGCAGCAACAAGCCCCGCAACAGGGAACTAACCGGCCTCCATATCAGGCGCCAGGTGGACAACAACAAGCCCCGGCGCAACAACAGCCACCAGCAGGCCACCCGGCCGCACAACACAATGCTCCACCATGGGGTGCAAAATAATGAGTCGGGATGACTGGTATGCAGTCGCTGCATTAGCTCTGTTTATTGTCGTCTACTGCATCGTGCTTATTCGGGTAATTACTCAATAGAGGGGCTTGCCCCTCTCTCTATCAGAAAAGGACTCTATGTTTTTTAACCCATACGGCACTTCTGCCAAGAAAGCCGACAAGGCTTGCTACACCAAAAAAAGGCTGACCGACACCGAGCGCAAGAAAAAACGGAAAGCTCAACGGATTGCAAGAAGGCTAAATAGAAAGAAGTGACTATTTGCTCAATGATTGAACTGATTAGCCGGAAAAAAGGTAGCGAATATGAAAATCCCTGAGCCTGCCCAAACCACCATCAAAGCCATTGTCCAGCATTATGAAGACAACCAATGGGGAGGCTTCCGGGCTCACCTCGGCGGTTCCCTGATCGGTCGGCCTTGTGACCGGGAGCTTTGGTACACCTTTCGCTGGTGTACCGAGGTTCGCCACAATGGGCAACTATTGAGATTATTTCAGACTGGCCACCTCGCTGAAGATCGCTTTATAAAAGACCTGCGTAATGTCGGAGTAAAGGTACACGATACTGACCCCGCTACAGGCAAGCAATTTTTGGTCAAAGCCTGTGATGGTCATTTCGGCGGTTCTTTTGATGGTGTCGGTATCGGGTTTATTGAAGCACCCTCCACCTGGCACTTGATAGAGATGAAAACTCATGGTGAGAAATCATTTAATAATCTGAAGAAGGTCGGCGTTCGGGAAGCAAAGCCTGAACACTACGTCCAGATGCAGATTTATATGTATCTCGCCGAGCCGCAACTGACCAGAGCCTTTTATATGGCGGTCAACAAAAATAATGATGAACTTTATGGAGAGCGCATTCGCCTCGATCCCGAAGTTGGGAAAGCCATTGTAAACCGGGCAAGCAGTATCATAGTAACCGATATACCACCGACCAAAATCCATGAAGACCCGAGCTGGTATCAGTGCAAATTCTGTGATCATCACGGCATCTGTCACGGAGAGGAAGCTCCTGTCGTAAACTGCCGCACCTGCCTACACAGCACACCGATTGAAGATGCCGCTTGGCATTGTGCTCGCCATGATCGGGAGCTCTCGAAGCAGGAACAGCTAAATGGTTGTGAACAGCATTTATATAACCCGCATTTGCTAGAGCAATTCGCTGATGCCTTAGATAGTGGTGAGTACTGGATTAAATACCGGCTCAAGGCTAACGGCGAAGAATTTATCACAGGCGATGGTAACGACCAGTTTTCATCAAAAGAAATTCAGGCAGTAGAAGACAAAACACTTCTGACTGATGAAAAGCTGGTGGAACTGAAAGAGACATTCGACGGAACGATTGAGGGAAGCAAATAATGGACATTACCAAAACATACCGATTTATCCCGGCTGGCAATTCACCTGAAGGCAATAGCATTGATCTAATCGGCATCCGCTGTGACGGGAATATTGGCTTCACTGATTTTCAGGGAGGGAAGTTTTATCCACCAGTAACTCATTATCTGGTCGAAGATATCACTCCTTTTGACCGGTATGCCGAAGCCGCTTCCAGTGAAACTATCGACCAGCTTGAAAGCCAGTTAGAGAACCTGCAAAACCAGACTATCCAACTCCGTGACCTGTTCGCCATTGCCGCACTGGTTGGAGAATTTGCCGCTAACCGTGGCACAACCATTGAGCAGGCTGTGAACTTTTCCTACACCATCGCTGACTGGATGCTCAAGGCAAGGAGAGCTGGTAATGAGTGATTGGAGCGTAAACTTACGTGGCACAAAGGATGATTTGCATAATTGGATTTCAATAAAAGGTGAGGGTGGAAGTACTGATGTACTCAAAATTGAGTTTCGTAATCATCCATTAATTGACAAAGTTTTTATCGAAAAAATAACCAAGGCCTTAATGGAAGAAGTCGTTGAACAATTTGTATCTTGGAGAGAGGGAGAAAGTTACGACCGCAATTCAACATACTTTAACCGTAAGAAGGCTGAGCGCACGGCTATCAAGATTATTGAAAATATGAAGCGAGGTGCCAATGGCTTATGAACTCCGCTGGTATCAATCGGAGGCCATAGCTGCAATTTATCAATACTTTAGCACCTCCGAGGGAAACCCCTTGTGCTGTGTCAGTACTGGTGGTGGTAAATCCATCATCATTGCTGATTTTATCCACGGCGTATTAAAGCACTGGCCAGACCAACGGTTCCTCATTCTTTCCCATGTGAAGGAAATTATTGAACAGAACCATGAAAAGATAGTCACTCTCTGGCCAGAGGCTCCGACTGGTATTTACTCGGCCTCGATGGGCTCACGGAATACGGAAGCGCAGGTATTGTTTGCCAGTATTCAAAGTGTTCATAAACGGGCAGAGCAGCTTGGCTTCTTTGATCTGTTGCTGATTGATGAATGCCACTTGCTCAATAGTGAAAGCTCCGAGACTATGTACACCCGGCTAATCGCAGGCCTCCGGGAAATTAACCCGGCACTGAAAATAATTGGTTTTACGGCCACGCCTTACCGTATGAAGCAGGGCTTGCTAACGGAAGGGAAGAACCCGCTATTTGATAAAATCGTTTATGAGACAGACATTCAGCGACTAATTGACGATGGTTTTCTATCGCCGCTCCGTTCCAAAGCCGGTAAGGAGAAGATTGACCTTAATGGTGTCCGAACCCGGCAAGGTGACTTCCTCACAAGCGATATGGAAGATGCCGTAAAGAAAAATGATGTGACGGAAAAGGCGATCGCTGAAATTATCCAGTACGGGCAGGACAGAAAGGCATGGCTTATTTTCTGTGTCAGCATTGCCCACGCCGAATGGGTAAAAGAACTGCTGGTTGATGAGGGGATAGTCGTTGAGTGTATCACTGGCGGTACTCCGAAGGATGACCGGGCTAGGATACTAGCCGACTATAAAGCCGGTAAGATCAAAGCCTTGACCAGCCAAGGCGTACTGACAACAGGTTTTGATGCCCCACTCACTGATATGATCGCACTTCTCCGGGCAACCAAATCACCCGGGCTATATGTCCAGATACTCGGGAGGGGTTTGCGGATCAGCCCCGAGACGGACAAGACTGATTGCTTGGTGCTTGATTACGGTGGCAATGTCGAAAGGCATGGACCGCTTGACCGTATCAGTGTTGATCATATAAAAGCCGGTAAAGGTTCCGGGGAAGCACCGATCAAAGAATGCCCTGAGTGCTTTGAACTGATACTCGCAGGCCTCCGGGTATGCCCTGCTTGCAACTATGAGTTCCCGGCAAAAGAAAAGCACGACACCGAAGCTTCCAGCGCAGCCTTGCTCGCCTCCCAGGTCGAACCTGAATGGCTCGATGTTGATGAGATTGTTTATAACCTGCATGACAAACCCGGCAAGCCCCCTTCTGTCCAAGTCACTTATCGCTCTGGTTTAGCCGCTATCCGGGAATGGGTTTGTTTTGAGCATACGGGCTATGCAAGGCATAAAGCCGTTATGTGGTGGTACAAAAGATTCGGTCAGGAAGCCTGCCCGGAGTTTGCCGAGGATGCCCTTGACCGACTAACTAACGTCCGGGATATGCAGGAACCCTGCCGGATCGAGGTAATACAGGAAGGACGCTGGCAACGGGTAAGGGCTTATGACTTTACTGTTAAAGAAGGCACTCCGAGCGAATGGAACGACAACCCGGGTGATCGGCCAAAACAGAATGATGCATTCGAGGCTGGCCACTTTGATGTGTTTGATACGGATATTGATTTTTAGGGATAGGGATATGGATAAAGTGAAAAGAAAAAAATCTGCCAGTCAAGGTGTGGATGACTACTCCATAATTTATGCTTTTGAGATACCGAACCAACTAGCTGAAAAATTTGAAAAACTGGTGAAAGAAAACGGGCAAACAGAGTGTGAGGTTTTGGCTTCTCTGGTTGCCCAGTGGCTTAATAATAACTAATTACCACTAATTTAATTACTCAGATTTAGCATTAGGATTATGATACTTTGATCGCCTTCCGTGTTTGATATTACCGTGAGGGGTGGTTTTTAACCGCCGAATCACCTTGGGAGGGGCATTGTATCTTCCGATTCTTTTGTTCCCTTTATAAATATTGGTCGAGTAGTCTTTTTCGACCTCAAGCCTTAACACAATCCCCGACAGTAAATGTATCTTTACGCTAGTTCTATAACCGGGTTTAGGTGAACTAACCACTATCTTTTCCACAACATTCTCAAGGGCGAGAAGAAATGGCTCTTGATCTTCCTTAGTTGCCAATTCTAGTGAAAACCTTTTATGAAATGCTTTTATTTTACTGATGTTACCTATCATTGATGGTGAGGCCAGAATTTCAAGCTTACTAATTATTTCATCTATTTCAAACTCAAGTTGATTCAGTTGAATCTCTGTTTTTTCGGCTGCTTTTGTTCCTGCCTTCGATCCAGAGGCAATTAGCTCAACTAGATTATCTAATCGTTGTCTTTTCTCTGTGGCTTCGGCCTCTTTTGTTCCGAGTAATTTTGTCAGCCTAGCCTTTTCTGTGTTGGCCGACTTTTGCATCATGTCTGATTGATCCATCAATGAAAGAGCGTACAGTAGGGATTTCTGAAACTTATCCACCGTAAGTGATGACTTTTGCCCGCAATCATTTTTACGCTGTTTGCTGTGACAGATATAAGAGCTACGAATACCCTGTCCTGTATTGACAATTCTGCTCCCGCAATGGTTGCAATATATGAATCCTCGAAAGAAACTTATTGCTCGCTTTTCTGGCCTACCAACTCGTACGATTTTTCGCTTTTGTAGCATGGATTGTGCAAGGTAAAAGGTATCTTTATCAATAATGGCAGGGAAAGCCTTAATTATGGTTTTGTCTTTTGCTTCATAAAGGCCGAGAACTTTCTGGTTATACATTAATCGCTGACATTTAGCATTTGACGAGTGATAAAGGTCGCCGTACTTTTTATTAATAACATTGGCAATATCCATTAGGCTCAAATTATTAACGGTACATAATCTGAAAATATCCTTAACTATCTGTGCCTGTTTTTTTATCACCTTTGGCTTGCCGCTGCTTATATCAATCCAGAAAGGATATACTTGGCTATGGCCTAATCCACCGTTACGCATCCTCTCTTCCATGTGTAGCCAGCTTTTTTTGATACGCTTTGACTTGGTTTCGCTTTCTTCGTGAGAGCGACATAGCAGGGTTATGGAAATAAGCAGGGGAGAAAAATTTTTCTGAATTTCCTCCTTGTTATAAGTCATCCGATCAAAGCTGGTATAAATAGTAATATCTGCGTTCAATATCCTTATGAACAATTCCAGAGCGGTCATTATATCCGCTCGGCTTAGGCGATCTAAACTTTCAACCAGCAGGACGGCTGGCCTCTGGATAAGGCCTGCATCGACAGCGTTAAGGAAGCTGCCAAGTGCTGCCCGGTCATCGAGGTTCTTTCCGTGGTAAGCAGACTTGCCAATATCGGTAAGCTTGAACGAGGTGTCCATTGTCCACCCCATCTCATTACATATTGCCTCACTGGCCTCTACTTGCCGCTTTATCCCACCACCTCTTGCCTGCCTCTTGCTGGATATTCGGTGGTAGGAATAGCAATAAATGACCTCATTGCTTATTGTTTCTACGTCCATGTTTATTTTTTTAGTAAACATTAGATACTCCAATAATAACTGTTTATCTTACGTATTTATACAATTATATTGTCTACATATTTGTGTGCGTTGAGTCGTTGAATGTGAAGGGCA
>NZ_JAHHPP010000254.1 GCF_024606265.1 Endozoicomonas sp. SESOKO1 | reverse complement strand
ACATTAACCGTGAACTTAGCCATCTGGCGTTTAATTTCCGTCAGCTCATTGCGGCGCAGAAAGCGAATACCTTCTTTTCTCAAAGAAGGTAACAGGCTTTCATTTAATATCTGATATTGCAGCTCAACGTATTCTTTGGCCTTCTGGCTGATCTCTTTCAAGACCTGCTGTGGTCCCATACCGTCCAGGCCTACCTGCTCACGGGAGAAATCGACTTGCTGCATCAGGCCCGCGACACGGATTTCGAAATATTCATCCAGGTTGGAGCTGAAAATCAGCAGAAACCGGAAGCGCTCCAGTAGCGGGTACTCTTCGTTTAATGCTTGCTGCAGAACCCGGAAATTAAACGCCAGATGGCTAAGTTCACGGTTAATGTAATAGTCAGGGTTCTGGTAGTCACTGACCTTTGGGGGCTTGCTGGCACTTGACCCGGCAAGCTCAGATGACTGGGCCTGGGTGTCCTGAACATCCGACTGTTGGGGATTATCCATATGACCTCTTTCTCAGCAAAATAGCAGCAGTCTGGCTTATGATGACCGGTTTCAGTGGCTTTTGTCATGTATCCTGTCAGTGACGTTTGTCAGAGATTCAACCAATGGCCCGGTGAACAGGCGACTCCCGGAGCGGTTGTGATGGGGGAGAATATCGCATTATTCATTTTATTCTAACAGAAATAATAAAGACTACTCCCCCGGCCTGAACGTTTATTCTGTTTTTATCAATGGCTCATTTTACGGAGCGCTTTTGCAGCATCTTTGGCAAAATAAGTCAGAATGGCATCCGCACCGGCCCTGCGAAAACACATCAGAGATTCCAGCATGACGGCATCGCCGTTGAGCCAGCCATTGGCAGCCGCCGCCTTGTGCATGGCATATTCGCCACTGACCTGATAGGCAAAGACCGGTACCTTGAACTCATCCTTAACCCGGCGGACAACATCCAGGTAAGGCATGCCCGGCTTAACCATCACCATATCTGCGCCCTCTGCCAGGTCTGCTGCCACCTCGTGAAGTGCCTCATCGCTATTGGCAAAGTCCATCTGAAAACTGAACTTATTGCTTTTGCCAAGGTTGCCGGCTGAGTCCACAGCGTCCCGGAACGGGCCGTAGTAATTGGAGGCGTATTTGGCAGAGTAGGCCAGGATGCGGGTATTGATATGACCTTCCTCTTCCAGACGCTGGCGGATGGCACCAATCCGTCCATCCATCATGTCAGACGGGGCAACAATGTCTGCGCCTGCCTCTGCGTGAGACATGGCCTGACGGACAAGGGCCTCAACCGTTTCATCGTTGAGTACATAACCATCCTCATTGGTCAGGCCATCAAGACCGTGGGAGGTAAAGGGATCCAGCGCCACATCGGTAATCACACCCAACTCCGGGAACTGGCTTTTCAGTGCTCGAACCGCACTCTGGGCAAGGCCTTGTGGGTTCCAGGCTTCTTCGGCCAGCTCGGACTTCCTGTCAGCCGGTGTCACTGGAAACAGTGCAATGGCTGGAATGCCCAACTCAACCAGCTCAGCGGCTTCCTCAAGGAGCAGATCAATGCTGAGGCGTTCAATACCGGGCATGGACGCAACGGATTGACGCTGCTGATGCCCGGCCACGATAAACACTGGATAAATAAGGTTGTCGACGGACAGCTGAGTCTCGCGCATCAGGCGACGGGAGAAGTCGTTGAAGCGCATACGCCTCGGGCGGGTAGTAGGAAAAGGGCGATGAATCATACTTCTTTATCCTGAGTTTCTAATTTGACAATATGGGTGCATTATACGGGAAAGGACGTATGGGTTTGCAGGAATTAATGCCGTGTCAAACGCATGTTTATGAAATATCCGGGTTAGCTACTGGTTTCTGCTGGAAGGTATTATGAATAAAAAGAAATGGCTTTTGCTGGCAGTGCTTGCCGTAGCAATTGGTGCGTTTTACGCCCTGGACGGTCAGCAATATCTGACCCGTGATTTCTTTCAGGGCCTTTATCGTGATGATCCGGTACTGACGGCTGCCGCTTTCTTTATCATCTATGTGGCGGTTACCGGCCTTTCACTGCCGGGAGCGGCACTGCTTACGGTTGTCGCAGGTGCCATTTTTGGCCTGCTCCAGGGGCTGTTGCTGGTCTCTTTTGCCAGCACCATGGGAGCCACTCTGGCTTTTATGTTTTCAAGGACTTTATTAAGAGATTGGGTAGCGCAAAAGTTTGCTGGCTATCTGGACACCATTAACAACGGTGTGAAAAAGGATGGAGCCTTTTATCTGGCAACCCTCAGACTGATTCCGGCCGTTCCTTTCTTTGTTATCAATCTGGTCATGGGGCTGACAACCATGCGGGTCTGGACCTTCAGCTGGGTCAGTCAGCTGGGGATGCTCCCGGGAACGGCTGTTTTCGTGAATGCCGGTGCTCAGCTTGGCCTGGTAGAGGAACTCTCTCTCAAGGGAATTTTAACGCCACCTTTGATCGCTTCATTTGTGCTTTTGGGTATTTTTCCCTGGATTGCCAGGATGCTGATGGAGTGGCTGAAACGTCGTCGTTTATACCGCAGTTACCAGCGCCCGGCACAGTTTGATAATAACCTGACCGTGATTGGTGCTGGCTCCGCCGGGCTGGTCAGCAGCTATATTGCTGCAGCGGTAAAGGCCAGGGTATCACTGATTGAAAAGCATAAAATGGGGGGAGATTGCCTGAATACGGGCTGTGTGCCCAGTAAAGCTCTGATTCGCTCAGCCAAAATGGCGCATTACCTTAAGCGGGCCGATGAGTTTGGTATTGATCAGGTATCCGGGGAGGTCAATTTCTCCAGGGTGATGGAGCGGGTTCAGGAGGTAGTTCGCAAGGTCGAGCCACACGACTCTGTAGAGCGTTATTCCGGTCTGGGGGTTCACTGTATCAGTGGCTCTGCCCGGCTGATCAGTCCCTGGGAAGTCGAGGTGGACGGTAAAAGGATCACCTCCCGAAATATGGTCATTGCCAGTGGTGGCCGTCCCTATGTTCCGCCGCTGCCGGGTCTTGAGAACATCGAATACTACACGTCGGACACCATTTGGGATTTACGAAATAAGCCCGGTCGTATGCTGGTGATTGGCGGTGGCCCTATTGGCTGTGAGCTGGCTCAGGCCTTCACCAGGCTGGGTGTTCAGGTCATTCAGGTGGATCACGGGGCCCGACTGTTGCATCGTGAAGATGAAGATGTCTCGAAACTGGTGATGGATCAGTTTATTCAGGATGGTGTCGACTTGAGGTTGAAACACGAAGCCCGTTCCTTCCAGAAGTTTCTGGATCCAGACACCGGAGCCGAGCGCCAATTTCTGGAAGTCGGCTTTAACGGCCAGAAAGTGGAAATTGACTTTGATGTTGCCCTCTTTGCCACAGGCCGAAAAGCCAATACGGCAAATCTTGGCCTTGAAGGGCTGGGTATCGCATTAACTGAGCGGGGAACCATTGAAGTTAATGACTATATGCAGACCCGTTACCCCAATATCTATGCCTGTGGCGATGTCGCAGGACCTTACCAGTTTACCCATACGGCGGCACATCAGGCCTGGTATTGTGCCGTGAATGCCCTGTTTGGCCGCTTCAAAAAGTTCAAGGTGGATTATTCAGTGATTCCCTGGTGTACCTTTACCGATCCGGAAGTGGCCAGAGTGGGCCTGAATGAGCAGGAGGCTCAGGAACAGGGCATTGCCTATGAAGTGACCCGATACGGAATTGATGATCTGGATCGGGCTATAGCGGATGAAGAAGCACGAGGCTTTGTGAAAGTGCTGACCGTACCGGGAAAGGATAAGATCCTGGGAGTCACCATTGTCGGTTATCATGCCGGTGAACTGATTGCTGAGTATATCAGTGCCATGAAAAACGGTCTGGGTCTTAATAAAATTCTGGGAACCATCCATATCTACCCGACACTGAGCGAGGCCAACAAGTATGCTGCGGGTGAGTGGAAAAAAGCCCATGCGCCCCAGGGGGTATTGTCGCTGGTAGAGAAATACCACGCATGGATGCGCCATTGACTATTCTTAAGGGGTCATTATAGGCATAAGGATGTTTAATGAGTGACCCGGACCCGTCTGATGGTGGCCCGACAGAGGATCCCACAAAGGATTCTGTAAATAACAGCCCACAGTTAGCGTCGGCTGCCATCAGCGAAGATAAGCAAATCTTCAAAGAGCTGAAAAAAATCCTCAAGAATCGAAGTGTTATGCTGGCTGAGCCTTCTTCCCGGAAAAGTCTCAAAACCAATAACAAGAGCCTTCTGGCAAGAATAAAAAACTTTCTGCCAACCTCTGTCTATAAGATGATCTCCCGTCTCAAACCCATTGATAAACAGAAAAAGATTGGAACGATGATTGCGCTGGTCCAGCAAAAGAATCAAATGGCCTGGCAGCGCCTGGGAGAAGGCAAGGCTGAAGGTGCCTGTGATCAGGCGTTGCGCAAGCTACAGCTGGATTGTGAGCAGTCGCAGCTCTGGCTGGATCTGCTGGAGGGACGTGGGCAGTCCAGGGTTACCGAAGAACGGGCACGGGTGGTTGACTGCCTCAAGGACTGTGTTGCCGCTGACGTTGCCAGTGACTTCAGGCAGGCTGATAAGGCCTTCGTTGAGGCCGTTCACGATCTGAAGTTATCCATCATTCACGAAAATGATCTGAAAATTGAGCTGCAGGCACCTAATGCTTCCTCGCCGTTGGCCGGGGAGCTGAGGCAATTTGAGAAAATGCTGGTGGATGAGGCATCAGCACTGGAAGCCTATCGGCTGTATGGGCAGAATCAACGGTCATGACCGACTCTTCGGGATCATTTTACATTTAACTTTTTTCCCTTCAGCATTCGTTTTAGTAGTTATTATCAGCTCGAACTCGTCAATCTTATTCTCTAGGTTATGATGCTCCGCTTCCTTCAGAAGCCTGGTTTTCTCTTGGGTAAATGCTTCGTCAGAGGGAAATTTATCTCTATGGATAATATCCAGTGCTTTTTCCAGGTCGCCAAAGGGAAAAACAACAGAAAATTCTGTCTCCCTTTCATAGTAAGTCTGCGAGTCGGCTGGTGAAACAGTACGATCCGAAATGCTCTTTTGTTGCACGGCGGAATTGTTACCTTGCTCGGATCGATTCGACAGGAAATTGGAGATATTGGTGACAATGGCCACTACTCTTCCACAAAACCAGCGGACAAGGTCAATTGGCAGTTTTATTGCCGCCTTAACATAATGAACAATATTTTCAATCGAGTTATTTATCATGATTTTTATTCCTGAAAACTCTAACAATGTGCCCTGCAGCATCAAGAGATTTTGTCAGGGGGGATTTATTACGAAAATGCCGTTTCTCATTTTGGACTGTATACGGCTAAATAAGTTCCAGATGTTTCTGATGCCGCTTTGCCAGGAAAGGCCAGGATAGGCCAGGAGGCACAAGTCTGTTCTGTGTCCTGGTACTATAAAGGTTAAGGCTGGGCTGTTGTGGGGTCCGGACCATAGAATAGGTTGAAGGACTGGCAATACCATTGGTTTTTAACACCAGCAGAGACATAACTCCGCTGACTAAAACAAACCGCCTTGCCAGAATCAGATAACTTTATCAGGAGTTCTTCATGCTTTTCATGCTTTTCATGCTTTTCATTAATGGTGCCTCCCGGAGCAGCTTCAACAGCAGCCCTTCTTCCAGAAGCGCCCTTCTTACCAGGGTAAACCCGCCATACCATGGACTGTCATAAAGCGTTGAGTAAACGACTTTGGTTGCAAGGCTTTCATTGACTGATACCGTCTGCGTTTTCAGACAGTGTTTGATC